>NZ_JBEFAK010000040.1:0-99837 GCF_040137845.1 Nonomuraea sp. B19D2
ACCGGGTCGCCCGCGTGCTGTCCGCCTGGGCGGTGACGACCAAGGCCTCGACCGCGATCCTGACGGCCCTCTGGGGCGTGCTGGGTGGCCTGCTCGGCCCGCGCACGGCCATCGGCTTGGCGGGCGTGCTCCTGCTGGCGACCCCGCTGCTGCTTCCCCGCCGCCCGCCCGCCGAATCGGCGAGCTCGATGCCGCGACCGCCCGCTTGCGCTCGTGCACCACGAGGGTGACCTAGGACGTCGACCGTCAGCCTGCGACCAGGTCCATACGGAGGAACTCGGTGATGCGGAGCAACGTCGGCGGGCGTGCCACCTCATCAGAGAGAGCCAGGAACGCCTCGTCTTCCCCGACGAGGCGTGGGGCGGCGAGCTCCACCTCCCTCCCGTCGACCCGGAGCCGCGCACCGTCGGCTGCCAGGACGTTCTGCACCCAGTCCGAACGCGATCCATACACCAGAACGAACAGGTAGCCGCCGTCGACACGATGCGCATCGAGAGGCGTGCGGTACGTCACGCCAGAGATGCGACCGACGTGAGTCAGCACCGGCCACTTCCCGCCCGCGATCGCACGAGGATTGAATACCCGCTTGTTCACGTGTCCCCACCACCTTGGCATCGGCATCGGGATCTCCTTCTCTCGCCCCGGCGGGGCGCGTCGTAGGTCAGACATTCGCCGAGCTCCCAGCTGATGCCAACCGGGAGACTTACGTCTGTAAGGTGGCTTACGCCTGTAAGGCTGGCTTACGCTAGTAAGGTTGTCAAGCGCCTGGAGCCGTCGTGTCACCACCACCGCAACCCCTAAGCAGAGGTCTCGTGCTGGAAGCCGCGGTCCGGGTCGCGGACCGCGGCGGCGTGGAAGCGATCACGATGCGACGGGTGGCGCAGGAACTGGGCGTGGAGGCGATGTCGCTCTACCACCACGTACCAAACAAGGACGCGATCCTCGACGGCGTGGTCGACGTGGTGTTCGCGGCGATCAAGCTACCCAGTGCCGGATGCGATGATTGGCGCGACGCGATCCGCGCACGCGCCTCCTCCGCGCGTGCGGTCCTGTCGCAGCACAGCTGGGCTCTCGGCCTCATGGACTCCCGCCGCAACCCGGGGCCGGCGACGCTACGCCACCACGACGCCGTCCTCGGTGTCCTCCGGGAGGCGGGATTCACGCTGCCGATGGCCGCGCACGCTGTCTCGCTCATCGACAGCTACATCGCCGGGTTCGTCCTCCAGGAGGCGAGCCTGCCGGTGACGACGCCGGACGATGTCGAGGAAGTGGCCGGCAGCATCCTCGAGCATCTGCCGGTGGACGAGTTGCCGTACCTCAGAGAGATGATCGTGGATCACGCCCTGCGGCCGGGCTACGACCACACGAGCGAGTTCGGCTACGGCCTGGACCTGATTCTGGATGCGCTCGAAGCTCGCCGGAGGTAGAGCCCCGATACCGCTATGTGAGGCGCGCCAGGCCCTCCCCGGAAACGCTCGCAGCGGTGGACTGGGTGGCGCGTTCAGATCCACCCGCAGCGTCTGATCGATCGGCGGTCTGAAACGATCCAGCCGGGACGGCTGAGGCGGCAGCGGCTTGCGCGGCTCGGCCAGATCGAGGCCAAAGCCTTCTCCGCGGTGCAAAAGCCCATGCCGTGCATCTGGGCGGCCCGGATGGACAGCTCAGCGCGAGAGTCACGGCGGATCGCCGCACGCCTGCCCCGTCTCGTTCCTGGCAGTTTCAGCGACAATCATCATGTGATCGATCACTACCGCAATCTCTTCAACCAGCAGCAGTGGTTTGAGGACGGGCTCTGCTGGACCGTAGTGCAGCCCCTCGACGAAGGGATCACAGTGGGGGATCTCCTGTGGCGGCTGAACGGAGGACGTGATCCCGAGGAACGCACCATGGCGTATCCCACGGAGGAGGCCCACATCGAGGACTTGCCCGTGCTCTTCGTCTATGAGGGGGAAGGAGCCTGGGGTTTCCTCGAGTTCTCCTACGGTTTCGCCACGCCGGACCACATCCTCACAGAACTCAGCAAGGAGTCACGCGTGTGGATGACGACCTGGCACTTCAACGGGGGATACACAATGCTCTACGCGGCGGACGGCAAGATCAGGTCGCGGATGCGCGACTTCATCTTCGCCGAGCACACCATCCAGGAGGGTGAGCCGAGCGTCCTGGCCGATTTCCGCGCCATGCTCGACAGCCTCGACCCGGAGGATTACCGCGGCAAGCGCAGCGCGGCGTTTGCCTTCATCGAGGCGTCCACCGGCATGGGCCTTGAAGCCGAATGGCTGGATGCGGAAGTGGCACCCGTCATCATCCTTGACAAGTGGAATGAGGCCTGAATCGCAGCGGTCCGACTTTTAGGGCTGCTGACCGTCAAACCCGCGCTTCCGGTGGGGCCCGGCTCTGAGATGATCGTCGCGCCGCCTGGCGCCCTGCGGGGTAACGTACTGGTGTACTGCGAACAGGACGATCGTGTTGCTCACGGTTTTCCGCAAGACCAAGCAACATGATCAAAGGCAGATTGAACGCGCGGTTCGAGCGCAGAAGATCTGTGAGCGCGATCATTGGGGTCCGATAACCAAGATCTTCGAAAGGCACGTGTAATGTCCGGGTACCACACTCGCTGGGTACGCCCTGCCGAGCAGGTCGAAGATCCCGAACGGATCGCCATTCGCGAGGCGCTGGCGTTCGGAAAGGCCCTGTACGATCGGCGCGTCGCTCTCGGGCTTAGCGCGGCTGAAGTCGCCGAGCGAGCGGGCATGACCGAGGACGAGATCGAGTGCATTGAGGAAGGCGGGACCGCGCCAACCGTTGCGCTGCTGCGTCACTTGGCCGCCGCTCTGGATGCCGACGTCCGCCTCACCGCTGGCCATGATCTCGGATCGGTCTGGTTCGAAGCCCACGCCGCCTAGCATGGCGATCTCTATCGCCAAACAGGAAGGACGCTCAGTCCCAACGGGCCCGCGCCTATCCCTCCCGATTCGACTGCCACTGGTGGTGTCCTATGCGGTCTCTTTGCCTTTGAGCTGTGGCTTCACGGCATACGGCCCACCCGTGCGGAACGCCGCTCCACGGCCGGGGGAGCGCGAGGGGGCAGGCAGGCCCCCTCGCCCGGGGATCGGGGCGGAGCCCCCCGAGTCCCCCGGGGAGCCTCTCGGCGCCCCGGGAGCCCATGGGGCTCGGGGAGTTCTGGGTCAGCGGGTGTCGGAGTCGGTCTCGGTCAGGGCGGCGCGGCCGGCCTCCAGGCGGGCGACCGGGATGCGGAAGGGTGAGCAGGAGACGTAGTCCAGGCCGACCTCGTGGCAGAAGTGCACCGAGTCCGGGTCTCCGCCGTGCTCCCCGCAGATACCCAGGTGCAGGTCCGGCCGGGCCGACCTGCCCTCCTCCACCGCGATCCTGATCAGGCGGCCCACGCCCTCTCTGTCCAGGGTCTCGAACGGGGAGACGCCGAAGATGCCCAGATCCAGGTAGCGCGAGAAGAACGCCGACTCCACGTCGTCCCGGGAGAAGCCCCACGCCATCTGGGTGAGGTCGTTGGTGCCGAACGAGAAGAACTCCGCCGCCTCCGCTATCTGGGCCGCCGTCAGGGCTGCCCGCGGGACCTCGATCATGGTGCCGATCAGAGCTGCCACGCCGGTCTCCGCGAGGATCTTCTCCGCCTCCTCGCGTACCGACTCCAGCTCCTGTACGGCCGCCACCAGCGGGATCATGATCTCCGGGCGGGCGCCGGGCACCTCCTTGGCCGCCTGGGCGATCGCCCTCACCTGCATCGCGAACAGGCCCGGGATCACCAGGCCCAGGCGCACGCCCCTGAGGCCCAGCATCGGGTTCTGCTCGTGGAGGCGCTTCACCGCGGCCAGGAGCCGGCGGTCCTTGTCGGTGGCCGCGTCCGTGGCGACCTTGACCGAGAGGTCCACGATGTCGGGGAGGAATTCATGGAGGGGCGGGTCGATGAGGCGGATCGTGACGGGAGCGCCGTCCATCGCCTGAAATATCTGGACGAAGTCGGCCTTCTGGAGCGGCTCCAGCGCGTCCAGCGCCGTCTGGCGCTCCTCGTCCGTCGAGGCCAGGACCAGGTCCTCCACCAGCTGCCTGCGCTCGCCCAGGAACATGTGCTCAGTGCGGCACAGCCCGATGCCCTCCGCGCCGAAGCGGCGGGCGCGGGCCGCGTCCTCCGGGGTGTCGGCGTTCGCCCGCACACCCAGCCGCCGCATCGAGTCCGCGTGGCGCATGATCCGGTCCACGGCCTTGACCAGCTCGTCCTCCGGCGGCGCGCCCTCGAAGTACTCGACCACCGCCGAGTCCACGACCGGCACCTCACCGAGGAAGATCTCCCCGGAGGTCCCGTCGATGGAGATGACGTCGCCCTCGGACACGGCCACCCCGCCGGGCGCGGTGAAGCGGCGCTCGCGGGTGGAGACCTCCAGCTCCTCCGCCCCGCACACGCACGTCTTGCCCATCCCCCTGGCCACCACGGCGGCGTGGGAGGTCTTGCCGCCACGGCTGGTCAGGATGCCCTTGGCGGCGATCATGCCGGCCAGGTCGTCGGGGTTGGTCTCGCGGCGGACCAGGATGACGTCCTCGCCCTGCGCCGACAGCTCCACCGCCCGCTCGGACGAGAAGACGGCCTTGCCCACGGCGGCGCCGGGGGAGGCGTTCATGCCCTTGGCGATCTTCTTCTTGTCGGCGCCGCCGTCGAAGCGGGGGAACATGAGCTGGGCCAGCTGATGCCCGGTGACCCGGGTGACGGCCTCCTCGAGCGTGATCAGGCCCTGGTCGACGAGCTGCGTGGCGATGCAGAACGCGGCCGCCGCCGTGCGCTTGCCGACCCGCGTCTGCAGCATCCAGAGCTTGCCGCGCTCGATCGTGAACTCGATGTCGCACAAGTCCTTGTAGTGGTTCTCGAGGGTCTCCATGATCCCGAGCAGCTCGTCGTACGAGCTCTTGTCGAGGCGCTCGAGCTCCTCCAGCGGGATCGTGTTGCGGATGCCGGCCACCACGTCCTCGCCCTGGGCGTTCTGCAGGTAGTCGCCGTAGATGCCCTGCCTGCCGGTGCCCGGGTCGCGGGTGAAGGCGACGCCGGTGCCGGAGTCGTTGCCGACGTTGCCGAAGACCATGGCCACGATGTTGACGGCGGTGCCGAGGTCGGCGGGGATGCGTTCCTGGCGGCGGTAGAGGATGGCCCGGGGAGCGTTCCACGAGTCGAAGACCGCCATGACGGCCAGGCGCATCTGCTCGCGCGGGTCGGTGGGGAAGTCCTTGCCGGTCTGCTCGCGCACGATGCCCTTGAACGTCTCCACGAGCCGCTGCAGCTCGCCCGCGTCGAGGTCGGTGTCCTGGCGCCTGCCCTTCAGCTCGTCGAGCGCGTGCTCGAACAGCTCGCCGTCGATCCCGAGCACCGTCTTGCCGAACATCTGGATGAGCCTGCGGTACGAGTCCCACGCGAAGCGGTCGTTGCCGCCCGCCTGCTTGGCCAGGCCGCGCACCGACTCGTCGTTGAGCCCGATGTTGAGGACGGTCTCCATCATGCCCGGCATGGAGAACTTCGCCCCGGACCGCACGCTCACGAGCAGCGGGTCGTCGGCCTGCCCGAGCCGCCGGCCCATCCGCTTCTCGAGCGCCTCGAGGTGCTCGGTGACCTCGTGATCCAGGCCGTCCGGTACGACGCCCGCCGCCAGGTAGTGGCGGCAGGCGTCGGTGGTGATCGTGAATCCGGGGGGAACGGGCAGCCCGAGGTTGGTCATTTCGGCAAGATTCGCACCCTTGCCGCCGAGAAGATCCTTGAGATTCCTGTTGCCCTCGGTGAAGTCGTAAACGTACTTGGCCACCACACGCTCCAATCAACGCCTCTGCCCGGACTCTACCGGCGAAATTGATGATGAAACTGCACTCCTCGGATAAGTTGTCGTTTGTGCAGGTAAACGGCCTGGGAGAGGTCTAATCCAATTATAGTTCTGGAAGTGGCAAAATTGGATTAGACCAATTGGTTTACACCAATTCTTGAGAAAAGCGGATGGCGGGTGCAGAATCAGATCACCCCCTCAGGAGGCGCCCATGGCCACTCCTACCAAGCCCAAGCGGCGCCCCCGCTTGGCCGCCGGCTGTTCCTCAGCCACTGGACGTTCCTGCTGGGCGAGCTGGCGCTCTACTCGTTCGCGCTGCTGGTGCTCACGGGCACGTTCCGCACGCTGTTCTACAAGCCCCAGCCCGGCCTGGCCTTCGCCTCCACTGTGGAGATCAGCCTCGACGTGCGGGGCGGGCTGCTGATGCGGCAGCTCCACCACTGGTCGGCCACGGTGTTCGTGCTGGCGATCGTGGCCGGGCTGCCGGTGCCGGCGTTCCTCGTCGCCCGTGCCGTCTGCCGCAGACGCGCCGGCTGAACCGCGCCCTCACAGGGGGTTGGTCTCGGGCGGCGAGCCGGGCACGCCGTCCCGCGGCGGCAGCCAGAGCACGAACGTGGCCCCCTCGCCCAGGCGCGAGAACACCGCCACCCGGCCCCCGTGCGACTCCACGATCTGGCGCACGATGGCCAGGCCGAGGCCCGTGTGGCGGTCGCGGCGGCTGGACTCGCCGCGCCAGAAGCGGTCGAACACCCGCGCCTGGTCGGCCGCCTCGATCCCGGGGCCGTCGTCGCCGACCGCCGCCCACAACCAGCCCTCCGACCTGCCTGCCGCGACCCGGATCGTGCCGCCGGGCGGCGAGAGGCGTACGGCGTTGGAGAGCAGATTGGCCACGGAGCGGCGCAGCGCGTCGGCGTCGCCGGTCATCTCCAGGCCCGGCCCCAGAGCACGGGTGATCGTCAGGTCGCGGGCGGCGGCCGGGGTCGCGTACTCCTCGCACGCCTCACGCACCACCCTGGCCAGGTCGAGGTCGGCGTCGGCGAACGCGCCGCCCTGCCGCCTGGCGCTGGCCAGCAGGTCCTCGACGAGCCTGGTCATGCGGGTGGTCGCGCGGTCCACGATGGCCACGGCCCTGGCCCGCTCCTCGTCGCTGGCCTCGGGGGCGGCGAGCACGGCGTCCACGTTCGCCCGGATGATCGTCAGCGGGCTGCGCAGCTCGTGCGAGGCGTCGTCGATGAGCTGCCGCTGCGCGCTGAACGCCTCCTCCAGCCGGTCCAGCATGGTGTCGACGGTGTCGGCCAGGTCCTTGAGCTCGTCGCGCGGGCCGTTCAGCTTGATGCGCCGCTTGAGGTCGGTGGCCTGGATCTCCTCCGTCGTACGTGTGATCGACCTCACTGGGCGCAGCACGCGGCCCGCGAGCACCCAGCCGATGCCCAGGCTGGCCACGTAGAGGCCGGCCAGCGTGATCAACGAGTAGTCGCGCAGCGTCGCCATCGTCCGGACGTTGACCGCGTTCTCGACCTCCTCGGCGAAGACCACCTCGCGTTTGCCGAGGTACGTGGTGCCGCTGTAGGTCTTGGCGTACTCCGTGGTGATCGGGCGCTGCTCGGTGGTCTTCGAGACGGCGAAGTAGATGCCGCCGAGCACGAGCGCGGCCAGGACGAAGAGCAGGCCCGAGTAGAGCACCGTGAGCCGGAAGCGGATGGTGTGGATCACGTCGGCTCCTTGAGCCGGTAACCCCGGCTGATCACGGTCTCGATCAGGCCCTCCTCCTGGAGCTTGCGGCGCAGGTTGCCGACCGTGACGCGTACGGTGCTGGTGAACGGGTCGGCGTGCTCGTCCCAGACGTGCTCGAGCAGCTCCTCGGAGGAGACCACGTGGCCGGGGCGGCGCATGAGGTAGTGCAGCACGCCGTACTCCTTGGGGGTGAGCGCCAGTGACCTGCCGTGCAGCGACACCTCCAGCCTGGCCGTGTCGATCCGCAGCCCGCCCACCTCGAGCACGGACGTGCCGCTGCCGGAGTCCCTGCGCAGCAGCGCCCGCACCCTCGCCAGCAGCTCGGGGAACGCGAACGGCTTGACCAGGTAGTCGTCGGCCCCCTCGTCGAGCCCGCGCACCCGGTCGTCCAGCCGGTCGCGGGCGGTCACCATGATGATCCGCACGCCCTGCCCGGCGGCCCGCACGCTGCGGCACAGCTGGAAGCCGTCCCCGCCGGGCAGGTTCAGGTCGAGCAGAACCAAGTCGTACGCGTTGACCTGCAACTTCTCGTGCGCGGAAGGCGCGTCGAACGCGACGTCCACCGCGTACCCCGCGCGAACGAGGCCCACGCGCAACGCGTCGACCAGGTCCTCCTCGTCCTCCACCACAAGCAGTCGCATGCCCTGCACCCTAATTTGGGACCCTAGTTCCGGATGATTCGTTCCGCGATCGGCGCGGCCCTGTCGATGGGGATGGCGAAGCCGATGCCGATGTTGCCGCCGCCCCGGCCCGCCGCGATCGCGGTGTTCACCCCCACGACCTCGCCCCGGGCATTGACCAGCGGGCCGCCCGAGTTGCCGGGATTGATGGACGCGTCCGTCTGCACGGCCGTACGCCTCGACCCGCCCAGGCGCACCTCCCGGTCCAGGGCGCTGACGATGCCGGCGGTGACCGTGCCCGACAGGCCGAGCGGCGAGCCGATCGCCAGCACCTGGTCGCCGACGGCCAGGTCGCCGGACCTGCCGAGGGTGGCGGGGGTCAGCTCCCCAGGGTAGTCGACCTCCAGCACGGCCAGATCCTCGCCGTCGTCCTCGCCGATCACGCGGGCGCTGATCCTGCGCCCGTCGTTCAGCACCACGGTCACCTGGCCGTTGCCGCTGATGACGTGCGCGTTGGTGAGGATGTGGCCGCGGCCGTCCACCACGAACCCCGAGCCGCTCCCGCGGTCCGTCTCCACCGAGACCACGCTGGGCAGCACGCGGGCCGCCGTCGCGCTGAGCCCGGTGAGGCCCGCCGGCGGCGCGGGCGCCACCTGGGGCAGGGCGGTGGCGGGGGCCGGCCCTTCGTGGAGCCGTGCCGCCGCCACGCCCGCGGCCGCCCCGGTGAGCGCCGCGACGAGCGCGGCGGTCACCAGCAGGCGTGCCTTCGGTGCTTTCCGCGGCGCATGTACGGTCCTCGGCTGCACGGCCTGCGCGGCCGGGTCAGTGGCGCCGAGCGGCGGCGTGACGAACTCGGGGCCGCGCGGGCTGCCCAGGCCCCTCATGGCAGCCTCGAGAACCACAACATCGACGTCACCGCCGCGATCAGCGCGAAGACCAGCCCCGCCGCCACGAACCACTGCCATACCTCCTGCCGCTCGGTCCGGTACCCGACCGACGTGCCGATGTCCTCGTAGACCGCCTGCAGTTCGTCGCCGCTGGCCGCCTCGTAGAAGCCGCCTCCTGCCGTCTCGGCCAGGCCGCGCAGCGCCGGGCCGTCCACCGGCACCGGCACCTCGCGCCCGGAGATGTCGATCGTGCCGTCCGGCGTGCCGTACGCGATGGTCGTGACCGGGACGCCGCGGGCGGACGCCTGCCTGGCCGCGTCGTTCACCGTGCGGCCCGTGGTGCTGGAGCCGTCGGAGAGCAGCACGATGTGCGCGGGCGGCGCCTCCTCCTGCGTGTCGAGCGCGGCGATGGCCTCCAGCGAGGAGTAGACGGCCTCGCCGATGGCGGTGCCCGAGGCGGTGCTGAGCCGGTCGAGCGCGCTCAGCACCGCCTGCCGGTCGGTGGTGGGCGGCACGGCCACGGACGCCGTCGAGGAGAACGACACCAGGCCCAGGTTGAACCGCTCCGGCAGGCCCGCCACGAACTGCCTGGCCGCCTGCTTGGCCGCCTCGAAGCGGTTGGGCTGGACGTCGGTGGCGCCCATGGACGCGGACACGTCGAACGCCACCATGATCGTCGCCCGCTCCCTCGGCACCTGAACCTCGGCCGTCGGCCTGGCGAAGCCGATCACGAGCAGCGCGAACATCAGCAGCAGCGCCGCCGCGGGAACGTGCCTGCGCCAGCCCGGCCGCCTTGGCGCGACCTTGTCGAGCAGGTCGAGGTTGGTGAACCTGACGGCGTACGCGGTTCTGCTCCGCAATGCCATGACCACGTACGTGACGGCGAGCAGGGCCACGGGGACGAGCAGCAGCAACCACAGGGGCGCGATCAGCGTCACGCCGCATCACCTCCTCCCCCGGGGGGGCGGACCGGGCCGGCCAGGGCGGCCAGGCGGCGCTGTCTCATGACGTGCTGGACCAGGTCGCGTACCCAGTCCCGGTCCGTACGCAGCCGCAGGTGGGTGACCCCGGCCCGGCGCAGCGCCTGCCCGATCGTCGCGCGCTGCCCGGCGGCCGCCTCCGCGTACCTGCGGCGCAGTCGCGCGCTCCCTGTGGCGACCTCGCGCCGCCGCCCCGTCTCGGGGTCGACCAGCGTCAGGATCCCCACGTCGGGCAGCGTCAGCTCACGTGGGTCGACCACCTCCACGGCCAGCACCTGGTGCCTGGCGGTGAGCTTGCGTAGCGGCAGCTCCCAGGTCTCGGGCGGGTCGAGGAAGTCCGACACGACCACGACCAGGCCGCGGCGCCGTACCACCCGGCCGAGCTGCTCGGCCGCCACGCCCAGCAGCGGCTCCGCCACCCCCGGCGGGGTGCGGGGCAGCGCGAACGCCGCCTGCAGCAGCGCCATCAGGTGCGGCCGGCCCGTCCTGGCGGGCAGCGTCCTGACGCCGCCGCCGTGCAGCAGGTGGACGCCGATCCTGTTGCCGGTGCGCTGTGTGAGGAAACCGGCCGCCGCCAGCGCGGACAGGGCCAGCTCCCGCTTCTCCATCGCCGCGGTGCCGAAGTCCATGCTGGCGGTGGCGTCGAGCAGCGCCCAGATCTCCAGCTCCCGGTCGGCGACCAGGTCCCGGACGTGCGGCTCGTTGGTGCGGGCCGTGACGTTCCAGTCCATCCGCCGCACGTCGTCGCCCACCTGGTACGGCCTGGTCTCCGCCGGTTCGCTCCCGGGACCCGGGACCAGTCCCAGGTGTTCCCCCTGCAACAGTCCATCCAGTCTCCTGGTGATCGTCAGCTCCAGCCTGCGCAGCGCGGGCTCGGCGATCAGGTACGGCCTCATGCCACGGCCTCGTTCTGCGGTGCTTGCTGCTGGGGAGCGATGGCGGGCAGCGGCACGGCCGCCAGCACCCTGTCCACGATCTGCCTGGGCGCCACCCCGTCGGCCAGCGCGTCGAAGGAGAGCACCAGCCGGTGCGCCATGACGTCGTGCGCCAGGTCCCGTACGTCCTCCGGCAGCACGTAGTCGCGCCCCCGCATGAGCGCCAGCGCCCGGCCGGCCGCCAGCAGGCCGAGCGTCGCCCTCGGGCTCGCGCCGAACGCCAGCAGCCGCCGCACGTCCGCCACCCCGAACCGCTCCGGGTCGCGGGTGGCGTACACGAGGCGGACCGCGTACTCGGCGACCGAGTGGTGCACGAACACCTGCTCGGCCCGCCGCTGGAGCGCGACGACCTGAGCGGGGTCCAGAACGGCCCGGGGCGCGGGCGGGTCCACGCTCATGCGGTAGACGATCGCCAGCTCCTCCGATTCGCTGGGATAGTCCACGTCGATCTTCATGAGGAAGCGGTCGCGCTGCGCCTCGGGCAGGTGGTAGACGCCTTCGGACTCGATCGGGTTCTGCGTGGCCAGCGCCAGGAACGGCCTCGGCACGTCATGCGAGACGCCGCCGATGCTGACCTGCCGCTCGGCCATGATCTCCAGCAGCGCCGACTGCACCTTCGCCGGCGCCCTGTTGATCTCGTCGGCGAGCAGCAAGTTGACCATGACGGGGCCGAGCTCGATGTCGAAGCTCTCGGTCGACGGCCGGTAGATCCTGGTGCCGACGATGTCGGACGGCACCAGGTCGGGCGTGAACTGGATGCGGGCGAACGTACCGCCGACCACGGTGGCCATGGTCTCGGCGGCCAGCGTCTTGGCGATGCCCGGCACGCCTTCCAACAGGCAGTGGCCCTTGGCGAGCACCGCCACGAGCAGCCGCTCTACCATGTGATCCTGGCCGACGATCACCCGCTTGACCTCGAACAACGCGCGTTCGAGCAGTGCGGGTTCCGTCATGGCTGCACGACCTTGTGCTCGCAGTCGTCCACGACCACCCGCAGCTCCAGCGCGGTCGGCTCGGGATCGGCGAACGCGGCGCTGCCTGTCATGAGCACGGCGCCCGCGGCCAGCAGCACAAGAGCGAAACGTGATGTACGCATTGGTCCCCTCGTCCCATCGGGTCGGCCTTCTTAGCGGCCTGGGACGCATGTCATCAAGGGACCGCGAAAACCCGCGTAACTCCCGCCTTTACACGATTTTTCGGTCTCACCCCTCTGGCTAGTCGGCCTCCCCTGCATCGGTGATCTTGGACTCCAGGAGGTCCAGGTCCGGGGGGACGAGGGTCGTCGACTCCACCAGGCCTCTGAGGAGGTTGTGCAGGAGGTTGTTGTCGTAGGGGCGGCCTTCCGCCTTGTCGTGGCGCAGCGGATACGGGAACCCGGCGGCGTGGAGACGGTAGCGGACGGACTCGACCCGGTCCTCGATGAGGTTCGCCCGCCAGTCGTCCTCCGGGCGGAGGTAGGCCAGCCGGGCCGCCGCCTGCTTGTAGGTCAGCGGCCGAGGGGCCTCCTCGTACAGCAGGTAGCGTTCGCCCAGGACCACCAGAAGCAGCCGCTCTGTCTCGTTGATCTCCCAGATCTTGGGCGGGATGGTCTCGGCCTCGTGCCGGTCTGTCTGGGTGTCGCCGTAGGGGCCGGTGACGAAGAGCTCCACCAGGTGCTGCCGGTAGCCCGAGCCCCTGATGAACAGCGGGGTGTAGCCCGCCGCCAGCGGGATGGGGTCTGATGACTGGTGCATCAGCTGGCCGTGTGGCAGGCGCATGAGCTGCTGGCCCAGGTTGCGCAGCCACCAATAGTTGTCCTCGTACTTCACCTCGGCGTGCAGGCGGCTCACCGACTGGTCGTCGCCCCCCACCGTCAGGTCGACGTTCGGCCGCTTTTCCCGGCCGAAGCGGACTTGGCGGCCTGGCTGTGGCCGGACCCTGATGCCCCCGGTGATGGTGCGGGCGTGGAGTGTGCCGGGAACGGCCGCCTCCACTCCGTGCGCGAGGCTGTTGGCGACGCTCATCTACTCGCCTCCTTCGTGCTAGTCGTACGCGCGCCCTCGTATGGTGCCCCAACCTCTCCGGGACCCTCCCCGGCCCGCTCGGCGAAGGGTCACGGGCCGCGTAGCCGGGTGGTGGCGGAGCGGGCGAGGCCGGTGGCCATCTGGCACTTCTGGCGCATGGGACGCGAGCCCTCGACCACGACGCGCACCGTCTCGACCGCCGTGCGCCCGTCCTGGTCGGTGTACGCGCGATACACCACCTGGACCAGGCAGGACCATTCGTTGTCCTCCTTCGGCTGCACGAAGGCGCGGTAGCCGTTGAGCATGGTCACCGTTCCGTCGTCCTCCGCGTTCGGCCGCTGGCCGCGGTCGAACCTCAGTCGCACGTACGTCTTGCTGGTGGTGCTGCGCCACGAGCACTCCCAGTGGCCGAACTCGATGCCCGGGTCGGTGGCGTCGATTCCCGGGACGACTTCCAGGGCCTTCGCGGAGAGCAGGGTGCACGCGTCCTTGTGCGCCAGCGAGTTCGCCGGAAGGGGCGGGGAGCGGCGGGCGAGCGGGCCCTGGCTGAGCACCTTCGCGGCGACGGCGGTGGCGGCGTCGCCGATCTCGCACAGGTCGGCTTTGCCGGGCTCTTCCCATTCCGTGTCGACGTACACGACGGTGTCGGCCACGCCGGGCAGCACGATGGTGCGATCGCAGCTCCGGCTCTCCGCCGGGTGCTCGACGACCGAGACCTTGCCGACGGTCTTGAGCTTGGCGAGTTCGGGCGGCTCCTCGCGGGCGAAGGCCGCCTGGACGTCCACCACGCCGCCACCGGGCGGGAACAGGATGACGTCGCACCGCTCGAAGTTGCCGTAGTCGATGTCGAGCTCCGTCCTGCCGAACCGGCCGAGCGCGGTGGGGCTGAGCAACGCGCAGGGATCGGCCGTACGGGGATCGCCGATCACGGGGGACGCCGGCGATGCCGACGCCTGGGAGGAGCCGGGCGTGGACGCGCTGAGGCGCTCGTCGACCGGCTGGTCTCTCAGCGTGGACAGCACGATGGGGACGGCGACGGCCGCTGACGCCGCTCCCGCCATGACGAGCGCCAAGGGCCACCTCCTCCGCAGGAAAGCCAGTGCCCGCCACCGGGCGCCGGCGGCTCCGGCCGGGATGGCTTCGGCTCGCGGCGGGACGGCCTCGCCGGCGGGGGACAGGCCGGCGATCTCCGCCAGCCGCGCCTGGACCTGCCCGATCCCCGGCCGCTCCCGGGGATCGCGCCGCAGCATCTCCCGCAGCAGCCCGTCCAGCGGCCCCACGTCCGCCGTCAGCTCGACCTCCGCCCAGGCGGCCTCCCACGCCGTGACGTCCGCATCCGACTCCCCGTCCGCGGCCCCCCGGCCCGGCGGACGGCCGGCGACCAGTGCGTAGAGGGTGGCCCCAAGGGAGAACACGTCCGACTTCGGATCCGGCTGCCCCAGGACGATCTCGGGAGCGGCGTAGGCGACGGTGTAGCTGATGGCGCCGTTGACCGTCAGCGTGTCCCGGTCCCCGACCCGGTACGCGGCGCCGAAGTCGGCCAGCTTCACGTCGCCGTCGCCGGTGTCGACGATGTTGGCCGGCTTCACGTCGAGGTGCACGATGCCCTTGGCGTGCAGGGCGGCCAGCGCGCCGGCGATCTGCGTCCCGACGTGTGCCGCCTGCCGCGGCGACATGTCGAGCCGGTCGGCCAGGCTCCCGTGGGCCACGTGCTCCATCACGAGCCAGTCGCCCTCGGTGCCGTAGAGAGTGACGACGTGCGGGTGGTTGAACGAGGCGAGGGCGCGTGCCTCGGCGAGCAACCGGCTGGACTCGGCGCCGTCGGCCAGCAGGCGCTTGAGGACCACCTTCCGGTTCAGCGGGAGCTCGAGGGCGAGCCAGACCTCGGTCGTGGTGCTGCTGACCAGGCACTTGACCAACTGGTAACGCCCACCGACCGTCGTGCCCTGGCGCACCGCGCTTCCCCCTCACCGGTCAACGGAACACCGCGCGCTCCGAATCTACTGCGTGAGGAAGGAAATACACAGAGTTTTGATTACAGTTTTGACGCCTTCCTCCACACCTGCTCGGCCGGGGAGTCAACACGGCCTGGACCGGTCCCGGGCGGTCAGAGGCCGTGTTCGCCGGCGTAGCGGGCGGCCTCGACGCGGTTGCGGACGTTGATCTTGGCGAACGCGTTGTTGATGTGCGTCTTCACCGTGGCCTCGCCGATGAACAGGGTGCGGGCGATCTCCTGGTTGCTCAGGCCGTGGGCGATCAGGCCGAGCACCTCGGCCTCGCGGCCCGTCAGCCCGTCGGGCAGTACGGCGGGACGGCGCGTGGGCAGCCCGTCCAGGGCGGACACCAGGCGGTCGGACACCTTGGCGTCGAAGGTGGACTGGCCCGCGGCGGCCGAGCGGAGCGCCGCCGCTATCTCGGCCCGCCCGGCGTCCTTGGTGAGGTAGCCGCGGGCGCCCGCCTTCAGCGCCTGGACGATGGACTCGTCGTCGGTGTACGTGGTCAGGACGACGACCGCCGTGCCGGGGTGCTCCCGCGTGATCCTGCGGGTGGCCTCGACCCCGTCCAGCACGGGCATGCGCAGGTCCATCAGGACGACGTCCGCGTGGTGGGCGGCGAGCAGGTCGAGCGCCTGGCGGCCGTCCGCCGCGGTGCCCACCACCTCCACGTCGTCGAGCAACCCGAGCAGGGCCGCCAGCCCTTCGCGGATCAACTGCTGGTCGTCCACCACGGCCACCGCGATCATGCCGGCACCTCCGCCGTCACCAGCCACTGCTCCCCGTCCGGCCCGCAGGTGAGCGTGCCGCCCGCCAGCGCCAGGCGCTCGCGCATCCCGGTCAGGCCGAACCCGGGGCTCTCGGCGGGGCCGCCGGCCAGCGGGTTGGTGACGCGTAGCCGTACCCGGTCATCGGTGAAAGCCAGCGTCAGCGAGACGGGCGCGCCGGGCGCGTGTTTGGCCGCGTTCGTGAGCGCCTCTCTCGCGGTCGCCAGCAGCGAGACGGTCGCGGCCGACGACAGGGAACGAGGCGGGCCGCTCCGCTCGAAGCGTACGGGGGAGCGGTGGTCGCTCACATGAGCCTCCGCGAGCCCGGTGAGGGCGTCGGTCAGGGTGGGGACGTCCTGGCGCAGCGCCGCGACCGCGTTGCGGGCCTCGGTCAGCCCGTCGCCGGCCAGCCTGCGGGCACGGGCGATCGTGGCCAGCGCGTCGGGGACGTCGCGGCGCTCCTCGAGCACGGCCTGCGCCAGCTCCAGCTGGACGCCCAGCGCGCCGAGCGAATGGGCGAGCACGTCGTGGATCTCGCGGGCGATCCGGGTGCGCTCGTCCAGCGCCGCCGCGCGCGCCTGCTCGGCCAGCGTGCGGCGGGTCTGCTCGAGCAGCAGCTCCGCCTGCCGCGCCTGCACGACGTGCTGGCGATGGTTGATCCCGATGAACGCCACCGCCAGCAGCAGCGCCGCGTGGCCGAACGTGTCGGACGCGGAGTCGCGGCCGAAGAGCCAGCCCAGCGCGATGGCGGCCATGCTCGTCGCCATGATCGCGGTCACGGACGGCGCCGTCAGCGCGGCGAACCGGCCGAGGAAGATCGCGGCCAGGATGATCGCGGAGCTGTCGGCGGCCGGTCCGAGAGCCGCCGCCGACCCCAGCGCGGCCGCCGCCAGGCACACCGCCGCGGGCATCGGGCGCCGCGGGTCGAGCGCCACGAAGGCCAGCCAGCAGGCGGTCGCGACCCCGTACAGGGCCCAGACCAGCGGCGCCCCCTCCCGCGCGGTGAGCAGGGTGGCGACCACGATGACCGTGCCGAACACCTGCACGACCAGCCAGCCGGGCGCGATGGTGTCGGGCAGCGACCACCTTCCCCCAGTCTCGGACATGTGCTTATTTCAGCAGATCAACGCATGCGGGTGATGAGCTCGACGACCATCAGCCGGTACGCGATGAACCCGGCCACCACGATGACCCCGAGCACCACCGCCGCGATCCAACCCTTGCCGCCCATCTTTCCTCCTTGAACCGATTCCATGGCCTTGCCGAGCATGAGCTTGAGCAGGTCGTTTTCCTTCATGTCATGGCACGTTAGGGATCGGGCCGGGTGGAGCGGGACCACTGGACGGTGGAGACAGGGGTGGAGACGCCGTATGAGCCGGCGGCTGAGCCGCCGCTCAGTTCCATGGAAACCCTTGCCGCATCCGGATCGTAGTCGTACCGTCACGGATAGCGTTTTCACGGGTGCGGAGGTGAGCTGTGGGCTGGCACGACTACGGGCATCCTCTCGGGAACGGAGAGACGTGATGTTGCCGCACCTCGCATGGCGGCTGGACGCCATGATCGCGGCCATCACCGAGCACCGCCCACCCCTCACCCGCCCGATCGAGCAGGCGTTGCGGGCGGTTCCCCGCCACTGGTTCGTGCCACCCGCGGGCGAGTCCCTCGAGCGCGACGGGCGTCGCGTGCCGATCGACCGGGACACCGACCCGCCGGCCTGGTGGGACGCCGTCTACGCGGGCCGGCCGATCCTGGCCGGCAACGGGTGCTCGTGCCCCGCGCCCGGCGCGGTCGCCGACCTGCTCGAGCTGTTCGGGCCCGTGCCCGGGCAGCGGATCCTGGAGGTGGGCACGGGCACGGGGTGGACCGCCGCGCTGCTCGGCCGCCTGGTCGGCCAGCTGGGGAGCGTGACCTCGGTCGAGGCGGACGCCGCCGTGGCCGAGCAGGCCGCCAAGAACCTGGCGGCCGCCGGCGCCCTGCCGCACCTGGTCGTGGGGGACGGCGCGGCGGGCTGCGCCGAGCGGGCTCCGTATGACGGGGTGCATGTGACGTACGCCGTGCGCACCGTGCCGTACGCCTGGATCGCGCAGGCCCGACCCGGGGCGGTGATCGTCTGCGGGTTCGGCGACGATCACGCCCTGCGGCTGGTGGCGGGGCCGGACGGCACGGCGAGCGGCCGGTTCGCGCGGCTCACGACGATGTGCACCCGGCAGGACGACCCGCCGGGCGCGGCCCTGGCCGTGGACGTCCTCGGAGAGCGGCGTGCGGCCCACCTGACGTGGACGAAGTGGGGCGAGCCGGAGCGGGAGCGGTTCGGCTTGACGGTCACGCCCGAGGGGCAGTGGATCTGGCTGGACAGCCCCGAGCACGTGATCGGGGAGTAATTCGTTTGCCAGGAGGAGGAGCCGATGAGCAGGATGCGGGGATGCGCATCGAGTTCGCGAGATTCTCCCTCGACGACACCGACCTGCTCGTCGACTTCCTGACCCGGCAGGACTGGCCCTTCCACGCGGGCACCCAGGACCCCGAGGCCGTCAAGAGCCGCGCCGCCGACGGCCTTTACGACAACGAGGAGACCAGGACGTTCTGGGTGCTCGCCGACGGGCAGCGCGCCGGCCTGATCAGGCTGCAGGACCTCGCCGACGACACACCCCTGTTCGACCTGCGGATCGGGCAGGAGTGCCGGGGCCGGGGCCTCGGCACGAAGGCGGTCACCTGGCTGACCGGCCACCTGTTCACCGAGCTGCCGCACATCAACCGGATCGAGGGCACGACCCGCCAGGACAACCACGCGATGCGAGCGGTCTTCCGCAAGAGCGGGTACGCCAAGGAGGCGCACTACCGCGAGTCGTGGCCAGGCCAGGACGGCAGGCCCCATGACGCCGTCGGCTACGCGATCCTCCGCCGCGACTGGCTCTCCGGCACGGTCACACCCCCGGACTGGCACGACGACTGACGCCTCACGGCAGTCGCGTCATGAGGCCCTGAGGGGGCGGTGGTGGGCCACGGCGCGGGCGCGGGCCTCGGTCAGGAGGGGGCGGGCCTGCTCGCCCGGGTTCAGGATCGCGATCCAGCCCTGACGCGCGTACACGGGGTGCGGGATGACGCGGTCCTCGACCGTGTAGTCGGTGCCGGCGTGGTGCTCGGCGTGCTCCTTCGGCGGGTAGCCGACGAGCCGCTGGAACTCGCCGCTCCCGACGGCGATGTTCAGCCGGAACACGCCCGGCCTGTTCAGGTCGGAGGCGGTGTCGTAGCCGTCGTAGTCCTTGGTGACGATGGTCGCGAACGGCTGACGGGGTCGGGCCTCCAGAGTGCCCTCCGGGTCGTAGTAGAAGAACGTGTCTCCCCAGGCGATCTCCGGCGCTCCGCTGTCCTCGGTGATGGTCATGGCCACGACTCCGGGGTAGCCGGACACGAATGCAATGATCTCGTTCTCGGTCATACCTTCGAGTGTTTCATTGAACCACCCTGTGAGACTTTCCGTTGTGTTCGGGCGGTAGGCCGCACGAAAGCTTCAAAGCGCGGATGCGTCTGGCAGGCTGGGGGCCATGTCCGAGACACACCTTCCCGGGGGTTTCGTCAACACCGTCGTCCGCGTCGGCGACACCGTCCGGCGCATGCCCGGGCAGCGGGCCGCGTACGTGCACGAGCTGCTGCGCCACTTCGAGCGGCGCGGGTGGGCGGGCGCGCCCCGGTTCCTGGGCCTCGACGAGCAGGGCCGCGAGATCCTGAGCTTCATGGACGGCCACGTGGCCTGGGCGGACGCCCAGCCGGACGGCGTCGCCTCGGACGAGAGCCTGGCCCGCGCCGCCGAGCTGGTGCGGGAGTGCCACGACCTGACCGCCGGCACGCCGCTGGCCGGCGAGGAGGAGGTCGTCTGCCACAACGACCTGTCGCCGAAGAACACCGTCTACCGGGGCGAGCGGCTGCGGCCGGTCGCGTTCATCGACTGGGACCTCGCCGGGCCGGGCCGGCGCATCCACGACGTGGCACACGTCTGCTGGCAGTACGCGGGCCTGGGCCCCGCGGTCGAGGACCCGGCCGGCGCGGCCCGGCGGGTGCGGCTGATCTGCGACGCCTACGGGCTACAGGAGCGCGGCGAGGTGGTCGAGGCGGTCCTGTGGTGGCAGGACCGGTGCCGGCGCGGCATCGAGGCCGACGCGGCGGCCGGGATGCCGCACGCGATCAGGCTGCGCGCGGGCGGCGTGGTGGCGCAGGTGCGCGCCTGCCACGAGTGGGTCGCCGAGCACCGCGCCGAGTTCGAGCGGGCGCTGCGCTAGGTGTTCTGTCCCGTGGAGATCGGAGCCCCGGGGGAGGCGGGCGAGGCGGGGGAGGGGTCCTCGACGGGGACGTAGTCGGCGCGCATGCCGTGGTCGCCCAGCCACTGCCGGAGGCCGGGCACGGCTGCCGGGTCGGCCGCCACCTGTGCGGCGTACTCCGACAGCGCCACCTCCTCGCCGTCGTCGTACAGCAGCCGCGCCGGCCCCGACCACGACAGGGTCCACTTGGCCTGCCCGAGCTGGATCAGCACCGCCTCCAGCGCCTGCCCCAGCACCCCTGCCAGCAGGGTGTCCGACGGGCTCCAGCCCAGCTCGCGCAGGGCGGCCTCGAGCTCCGCCTGCCGTCCCCGCGCGATCGCCTCGAAGGCGGCGTCCAGGTACGGCCGCGCGGCCCCCATCACCCGCTGCCCGGCCACCGCCAGGTCGCGCAGGGCCTCGGCGTTGCGGCCCGCGTACATGCCGTGCGACACCAGCTCCTCCCACGGCACCGGCCGCAGCCCCGTCAGCGCCTCCGGCGTCCACATGGACTGCTCCACCGCCTGCACCGCCACGTTCGCGTCGCGCAGCAGCGTCAGCGCGGAGCGGGGATCCGGCACGTGCGGCGGCTCCGGCAGGTGCTCGATGGCGGCCAGGCGCTCGGCCAGGCTGGGATGGGAGTCGTACGGCGAGACCTCCTCCGGCTCCTCGCCCAGCTTGGCGATCTCGGACTGCCGGTCGGGGTCGCTCATGAGCGCGTGGAAGCCCCCGAACACCGAGGCCGGCCTGGTGCCGCCCGCGCCGGTCAGCGACAGGTAGTCGTTGACGTACAGGTCCCAGCCCGTCGCGGTGGCGTGGATCTTGCGTAGGGCGCCCGCCATGGCCTGCCGGCCGCTGATCGCGACCGCGAACTGGTCCGCCTCCAGCTCCTGCTTGCGCGAGACGGCCTGCGAGACCCGGAAGTAGAGCTTGGCGTACCAGGTGAACAGGCGCTGGATGAACGGGTGGTTGCCCAGCCCCTGGATGGTGGCGAGGAGCGAGACCCGCCCCCGGTAGACCGGCGCGCCGAGGCGCGTGTGGGCGCCGCTGTAGTGGCCCAGCTCGTGCCCGAGCACCGCGCGCATCTCGTCCACCGTGAGCGTCTGCAGCAGCGGCAGGCCGATGAACATCCGCCGCCGCGTCGCCCTCATGCCCAGCCAGCGCGTGTCCTCGGAGACGGCCGCGTTCACCTCCGCCACCAGCCGGATCTCGTCCGGCGGAGCCGTGCGCACGCGCTGCGCGAGCTCCTCGACCGTCTGCCACAGCATCGGCTCGTGCTCGCGGCTGACCGCCAACCCTGGCTGCTCGCCCCCCTGGCGGCGGCTCACCATGAACAGCGCCCGGACGAGCGCGCCCGCGGCCAGGGTGAGGACGATCGCGACCTTGAGGGTGTTGGCGTGGAAGTCCACGAGGAGCAGGACGTCGAAGAAGATGGCCGCCGCCAGGATGAGGCCGACCAGAACGTAGAAGCCGGCGAGCAGGGTGAAGGCCAGTACTGCTCGGAACGCTGTCGTCATGGAGGAGGGCTCCCGGGGAATGGGTTCTGGCGAGGCTCGACATTAGCGGAGTCCGGAAACTGGATAAAATCATCGAAGCAATGCCGTACTACGACCAGCACGACCAAGAGCGTTGGATTCCGGAACCTCCCGGCAATCCTGAGCGCTCCGCGTTCGAGCGTGATCGGGCACGGGTGCTGCACAGTGCCGCGCTCCGCAGGCTGGCCGCGAAAACGCAGGTCGTGGGCCCTGGCGAGACGCTCGGCGGCGGTCAGCACATCCCGCGCACCAGGCTCACGCACTCCCTCGAATGCGGCCAGGTCGGCAGGGAGATGGGCGCCACGCTCGGCGTCGATCCCGACCTGGTGGAGACCGCCTGTCTGGCGCACGACCTGGGGCACCCGCCGTTCGGGCACAACGGGGAGGTGGCGCTCAACGCGCTGGCGGCCTCGTGTGGCGGCTTCGAGGGCAACGCGCAGAGCCTGCGCCTGCTGACCAGGCTGGAGGCCAAGGTGCTCACCGAGGACGGCCGCAGCGCCGGGCTCAACCTGACGCGGGCAGCCCTCGACGCTTCCATCAAATATCCCTGGACATCCGTCAAATCCCCAAAATTCGGTGTCTATGACGATGATCTGCCCGTGTTCCGGTGGATCAGGGACGGCGCGCCGGAAGGGCGGGTGAGCTTCGAAGCCCAGATCATGGACTGGGCCGACGACGTCGCCTACTCCGTGCACGACCTCGAGGACGCCCTCCACTCCGGCCACGTCACGCCCGAGGCGCTCCGGTCGCCCGTCGAGCGCACGCAGGTGTGCGAGACCACCCGGACCTGGTACGCCCCGTACGCCGACCTCAACGAGCTGGAAGAGACCTTCGCCAGGCTGATCACCGACCCGCTCTGGCCGCGCCGCTTCGAGGCCACGCTCGCCGACCTGGCCGGCCTCAAGTCCCTCACGAGCGGGCTCATCGGCCGCTTCTGCCGCTCCGCCCAGACGGCCACCAAGGAGGTGTACGGCTCCCGCCACCGCGCCGACCTCGTCGTCCCCCATGCCACCCGGCTGGAGTGCGCCCTGCTCAAAGGCGTGACCGCCCACTACGTCATGACCACCAGGGACCACAACGTCAACCAGGCCAGGCAGCGCGAGCTCATCAGCGAACTGGCCGCCCAGATCACGCTGGGCGCGCCGGGCACGCTGGAGCCCGCCTTCCGGCCCGCGTACCTGGAAGCGCCCGACGACGCGGCCCGCGTCCGCGTGGTGATCGACCAGATCGCCTCACTCACCGACACCTCGGCGGTGGCCTGGCACCGTAGGCTCTCCCGCTGACCAAGCTTTATCCATGAGCCTGGCCACCAGCCTTTTCCCATGACCCCAGTCGGCGGATACTGCGCCCATGGCCACATTTGTGATCGTCGGCGCCGGACTCGCGGGAGCCAAGGCCGCGGAGACACTGCGCGAGGAAGGCTTCGACGGCGAGATCGTGCTGATCGGCGCCGAGCCCGAACGGCCCTACGAGCGACCGCCCCTGTCCAAGGAGTACCTCCAGGGCAAGAGTGAACAAGAGAAGATCTTCGTCCACGCCCCTGAGTGGTACGCGGACAACGGCGTCGATCTGCGGCTCGGCACCCGCGTCACACGCATCGAGCCCGAGCACCACCTGGTCAGGCTCGACGGTGGGGTGCGCCAGCCGTACGACAAACTGCTCATCGCGACCGGCGCCACCCCGAGACGCCTGCCTGGGCCCGCTCACTACCTGCGTACCGTCCAGGACAGCGAGGCGCTGAAGGAGCGCTTCGCCACCGCCGGCAGCGTGCTCATCGTCGGCGCGTCCTGGATCGGGCTGGAGACCGCGGCGGCCGCCCGCGCGGCGGGCTGCGAGGTCACCGTCGTCGAGCCGGAGCCCACCGCGCTCAACCGCACGCTCGGTAACGAGCTCGGCGACCTGTTCGCCCGCCTGCACGCCGGCAAGGGCGTGGACCTGCGCTTCGGCACCGCCGCCGCCGAGATCACCGACACCGGCGTGCGGCTCAGCTCGGGCGAGCGGCTCGCCGCCGACTTCGTCGTGGTCGGCATCGGCGCCGTGCCCGAGATCGGGCTCGCCCGCGAGGCCGGGCTCGACGTCGGCCAGGGCATACTCACCGACGCGGCCCTGCGCACCTCGCACCCCGACGTGTTCGCCGCCGGCGACGTGGCCGAGCCCTTCCACCCCCGCTACGGGCGCCGCCTGCGCGTCGAGCACTGGGCCAACGCCCTGCACGGCGGCCCGGCGGCCGCCAGATCCATGCTCGGCCAGGACGTGGTCTACGACCGGATCCCGTACTTCTACACCGACCAGTACGAGCTGAGCATGGAGTTCTCCGGCGACATCGAGGGCTACGACGAGATCGTCTACCGCGGCGAGCCCGAGAGCCTGGAGTTCATCGCGTACTGGCTGCGCGGCGGCCGGGTGATCGCCGGCATGAACGTCAACACCTGGGACGTCGTGGCCGAGATCCAGGAGCTCATCAGGTCAGGCGTCATCATTGACCAAAAGGAGCTATCGACGGGGTCACGGTGACCGTGCCGTCGTCGCGCTTCGGGCCCTGCGTCTTCCCGGCCTGCGGGGCCTTCTTCGACGCGCACTGCACGGCGCAGCGCGGCGTCTCGCCCAGCTTGCCGCGCAGCGCCAGCGTCTCCTCCCTGGGCGAGTACGTGCGGTTGCCGGACTGCCAGGCGTCGAGGTAGTCCCACGGCTTGACCATGCCCCTGCGCACCCACCAGAAGGCCGGGCCCGTCTTCCACGAGATCGCGAAGTAGAGATTGGCCCCGGTGTCGCGGGCGTTGCCCGACTTGCCCACCCGCCCGAGCAGCTGGCCCGCCTTGACGCGGACGCCCGGCTTGATGCCCTCGGCGACCGAGTCGAGGTGGCCGCCGAGGTAACGCACGCCGTCGTCACCGATGATCGTGACGAACCGGCCCTCGCGGTCGGCCCCCGCATCCGTGGTCGGGCGCCACTTGTTCTGGATGTTCACCTCGTCCACGACGCCGCCGATCGGCGCCACGAACGCGCACCCCTGCTGGGCCCAGATCGTCGTCTTGGGCAGCACGAGCAGCTTGCGCTGATAGGTCGTCTTGCAGCCCTTGACCGGGAACGTGTACTCGTACTTCGACAACTTCGGCGGCGGCACCCTGACCGGGTCGTCACCCTTGGGCGGCTGCTCGGCCGCCTGGTGCTCCGCGGTCTGGCTGGGGGTCGCGGAGGCCGCCGGGCTCGTCGAGGCCGCGGCCGGGGCGGCGGAGGGCGGGGCGGTGGCGGGCGACTGGGCGCTGACCCCGGCCAGCCCGGTGGCCTGGGAGCAGGCAGCCGTCAGCAGCACGGCGCCCGTGACGGCCGCCCATCGTCCGAGATGCCCCGATCGCATGATCTCCACCCGTGTCACCGTTTCCACCGACAACCTTTACCTTTGTAGCCGACGAGAGAGCCTCGCAGAGCCGCTTTCCCCCTATCGCGACCCACAGGTAATGCCCACCTATCCCGTACCGCACCCGTAGTGGCCGGAAGCGTCGGTGGGGCGGAATAGACTCACCGGCGTGGCTGGCCGGATCCGTGATGTCGACATCGCGCTCGTACGCGAGCGTTCACCCATCGCCGACGTGATCGGCGAGCACATCCAGTTGCGCAACGCGGGGGGCGGCAATCTCAAGGGCCTGTGCCCCTTCCACGACGAGAAGAGCCCGTCCTTCAACGTCACCCCCGAGCGCGGGATGTTCTTCTGTTTCGGCTGCTCCGAGGGCGGCGACGTGATCACGTTCGTCGAGAAGATCGAGCACCTGTCGTTCGGCGAGGCGGTCGAGCGGCTGGCGCAGCGGGCCGGGATCCAGCTGCAGTACGAGCAGGGCGGCTACGTGCCGCGGCGCGACCACGGCGAGCGGGCCAGGCTGATCGAGGCGCACAAGGCGGCGGCCGAGTTCTACGCGGAGAAGTTGTTCGGTCCCGATGCGGCGGCCGGGCGGCGGTTCCTGTCGGAGCGGGGGTTCGAGCGGGCCGACGCCGAGCTGTTCGGGGTGGGGTACGCGCCCGCCGAGTGGGAGGCGCTCACGCGGCATCTCCTGGGGCGCGGGTTCACCGCCGAGGAACTGGTCAAGGGCGGGCTGGCCAAGGAGGGGCGGCGGGGGCCCATGGACCGGTTCAGGGGGCGGCTGATCTGGCCGATCAGGGACGCCACCGGGGATGTGATCGGATTTGGGGCGCGAAAGTTGCTCGATTCCGATGACGGTCCGAAATATCTCAATACGCCTGACTCGCCGCTTTACAAGAAGAGCCAGGTGCTTTATGGGATTGATCTCGCCAAACGAGAGATCTCCAAGCGGGCTCAGGCGGTGATCGTCGAGGGCTATACCGATGTGATGGCCTGCCATCTGGCCGGAGTGCCGACGGCGGTGGCCACGTGCGGCACGTCGTTCGGCGAGGAGCACATCAAGATCCTGCGCAGGTTCCTGCTCGACCAGGCCGAGTTCCGGGGTGAGGTGATCTTCACCTTCGACGGTGACGCGGCGGGGCAGAAGGCGGCGCTGCGGGCGTTCGCCGACGAGCAGAAGTTCGTCACGCAGACCTACGTCGCGGTGCAGGGCGACGGGCTCGACCCGTGCGACCTGCGCGTCAAGCAGGGCGACGCGGCCGTGCGGGATCTGATCGCGAGCAGGGAGCCGCTCTTCCAGTTCGCGATCAGGAGCACGATCTCGCGTTACGACCTGCGCAGCAACGAAGGCAAGATCGCCGCTCTGGACGCCGCCGCGCCGATCGTGGCCGGGATCAAGGACGTGGGGCTGCGTAAGCGGTACGCCATCGACCTCGACCGGTGGCTGGGGTTCATGGACGAGCGGTTCGTCATGCAGCGCATCGCCGAGGCGGCGGGCGCGCAGCAGGGCCGCCCGCAGCGCGCGCCCAAGGCCGCGCCCGTCGATCCGAGCGTGCGGGTGGAGGGCGAGCTGCTCAAGCTGGCCGTGCAGCGTCCCGCGCTGCTCGGGCCGCGCTTCGACGCGCTCGACCCGCAGGCGTTCACGGCTCCCGACCATGTGACGCTGCACAAGGTCATCGTGGCCGCAGGGGGTGTGGCCGCGGGTGCCTACGGCGGTCGCGAGTGGGTCGACCTGCTGCTCGAGCACGCGCACGCGGAGGGCGCCCGGGCGCTGGTGACCCGCTTCGCGGTGGAGCCGATCCAGGCCGACGCGCACGCCGAGGAGCGCTATGCCGGGGCCATGCTGGCGGCGATCGAGGCCATCGCGGTGGACCGGGCGATCGCGCAGGTGAAGTCGCGGATCCAGCGGCTCAATCCGGTGGAGGAGCAGCAGGAGTACAACAAGCTGTTCGGGGAGCTGGTGGCCCTGGAGCAGCAGCGCCGCGTGCTCCGCGACCGCGCCGCCGGGAGCTGACCCAGGCTGTTGTGATCCGTTCGTGATCAACCTTTGCGGCGGCGGGGTGGTCTAACCGGGCGTGAGAGTCAAGATCATCACCGCCCTGGCGGCGCTGGCGGTGGCCGGGGCCGCGCCCGCCGCGGCAGGCGCGGCGAAGGACCCGGTCATCAGGACCGCGCACCTGCCCAACTGCGGGGGCGACTACTTCATGCCCTGCAAGGGCGCCCCCTGGCACCTCTACCTCCGCGACGGCCGCTGGGTGAAGTTCCCCGACGCCGCCAGGTACGCCACCGAGGCCGACGGCAGCAGGGCCGACGAGGTCGAGGACGGTCCGGCTCCGTTCCAGGTCAGCGGGGACGGCAGCACGATCGCCTACGTCAGGGCCCGCGACGGCCGGGTGGTCGTCAAGCGGTGGCCCGGCGGCAAGGCGACCGTCCTGCCCGCCTACGGCAAGGGCGTGGGCACCAAGTACATCGAGCTGCAGCTGTCGCCCGACGGCAGCCGCCTGCTGGTCGCCTACCCCGAGGCGGCCAAGAAGCGGCCGGGGCTGGTGGTGGACGCGGCCGACGGCACGACGCTGGCGACGATCCCGGCGGGCGACGTGCCCATGGGGTTCAGCGCCGACGGCGACGAGGTGCTCGCGACGAGGCAGAAGTCCGACAACACGGTCGAGCTGATCGCCCATTCACTCGGCGGCGAGCCCGTCGCCGACACGCCGCCCCAGGTGGTGGTCTCCATCCACGCCAGCCTCGCGCTGGCGGCGGACGGTCACACAGTGCTGGTGCTGTTGCCGACGACGGACAAGCGGCCCGAGCAGGTGCGCGCCTATGACCTCCAGGCCCGCGGCTGGGCGGGGAAGGCCAAGGCGATCAAGCTCAAGCCGGCCACGCAGGGCCTGGGCTGGGGGCCGCGCGGGCGGCTGGAGCTGTATCGGGGCGACGGCTCCGACGAGGAGGGCCGGTGGACCACCTGGGTCTACGCCCTTGACGCCGCCACGGGCGCCATCAAGCAGCTGGACAAATACACGATCTTCGCGGGGGTGCCGAAAAAGCGATGAGGATGCGCATTGCCGTTGCGGCCGGGCTTTTGCTGCCGTTCGCGATCATTCCAGCCGCCCAGGCCAAGAGTGACCCGATCCGGTACGCCGTACCGCTCAAGTCCGGAAAGTTGCGGGTGGTGCTGCGGAGCGGGGCCACGCGGACGCTCAAGGCGCTGGGAGAAGGCACGACACCGGTCGCGGTGAGCGCGGACGGGACCCGGGCGGCGTACTTCAGGCCCAAGGACAGAGCGCTCGTCACCTACCCCGCGGGCAGGCGCATCGGGTCGTTCAGACAGCCCAGGAACAAGGTCGGCGTGGACGAGACGCGGCTGATGTTGTCGCCGGACGGCAGGCGGCTGGCGTATTTCGACAACGACGGGACCCATTGGGCGCGGGTCTTCGACACCGGCACGGGCAAGAGCATCGGCACGCTCCCGGCCCCCTTCCACCTGTGGGCCGCCGGGTTCAGCGGCGACGGCGGCGAGGTGCTGCTGGTCAAGAACAGCGGCCCGACCACCGACGTCATCGTCACGGACCTGCGCGGCCGCGTGCTCCGCCGCGGCACGCCGCCCCAGATCGTGGGCCACAACCTGCCCGAGGACGACAGCGAGGGCAAGGTCGCGGCGCTGGCGGCCGACGGGCGCAGGATCGTCGTCTACGTGCCGGGCGAGGCCCCGGGCCTGGTGGTGTACGACCTGGCGACCCGGAAGGCCGGCCGGCGGCTCCCGCTGAAACAGCGGCCCGCCGCCGCCACCTGGACGGGAGACCGTGAGGTGACGCTCCGCGTGGACGACGGGAAACGGACACAGCGCCTCAGAATCGACGTGGACACCGGCGCGAGCGAGGTCGCGGACGCGTACCGGACCCCCGAGAGCCGGGCGTATCACGCCGGTGGTTGATAACAGTTTGGCCGCGGTCGCAGGCGGCATACCAGGGGGGTCGACCGGGGAACTTGGCGCGGTCCACTACGTGACAAAGGCGCTGAAGAACGACGTCAGGGCAGCGAAAGAGTTGCGTCCGGCCGGGGGGTGTCGCCGGGCGCCTGAATCCAGACCGCGTAATTGACTTTACTTTCCTGATCAAACTCCGGCCAAACCTAAAAGCGATCTCAATTCGGTAAGCACGATCGCCTTACCTTCGGTGACAAAAATGGGTCTGCCATTTGATGGAACCAATACTGCAGACTGTCTCCCGTGGGTGCATCGGTGCTGCCAAGCAGTCCGCCATCGGTAGACCAGGTGGCGGACCTCGTCGCGAAGGGAAGGGAGCGCGGGAGCGTAACCGTCGATGACGTCGCCGCCGCGCTTGACCGGTCCGAGCTGCCGTCCGACGCGCTGGAACGCGTCGTGCGGATGCTCGCCGAGAACGGCGTGGAGGTCCTCGAGCCCCAGGGCGACGAGGAGTCCACCCGCGCCGATGAAGAAGACGTTGGCAAGCGGGCGCCGACCAGCGATCTGGTCCGTATATATCTACGGGAGATCGGCCGTGTGCCGCTGCTGACCGCCGAGGAGGAGGTGGAGCTCGCCAAGTCGATCGAAGCCGGCCTGTTCGCCGAGGACAAGCTGGCCAACGGGGTCTCGCGTCTGGCCTTCCCGGAGTTCAGGGAGCTGGTCTGGCAGGGCACCCGGGCCAAACAGCGGCTCATCGAAGCCAACCTCAGGCTCGTGGTGTCGATCGCCAAGCGATACGTGGGCCGCGGCATGTTGTTCCTGGACCTGATCCAGGAGGGCAACCTCGGGCTCATCAGGGCGGTCGAGAAGTTCGACTACACAAAGGGCTACAAGTTCTCCACCTACGCGACCTGGTGGATCAGGCAGGCGATCACCAGGGCCATCGCCGACCAGGCTCGGACGATCCGCATCCCCGTGCACATGGTGGAGACGATCAACAAGCTCGTACGCGTGCAACGCCAGCTCCACCAGGACCTCGGCCGCGAGCCGATCCCCGAGGAGATCGCCAAGGAGATGGACCTCCCTGTCGATCGCGTGGTGGAGATCCAGCGCATCGCCCAGGAGCCCGTGTCGCTGCAGTCGCCGATCGGTGAGGAGGACTCCGACCTCGGCGACTTCATCGAGGACGCCGACGCTGTCGTGCCCATGGAGGCCGCGGCCTTCATCATGCTGCAGGACCAGCTCGACGACATCCTGGCCACGCTCTCCGATCGCGAGCAGCGCATCATCCAGCTCCGCTTCGGCCTGGCCGACGGGCATCCGCGCACGCTGGAGGAGGTGGGCAGGGAGTTCGGCGTCACGCGGGAGCGCATCCGGCAGATCGAGTCGAAGACCCTGGCCAAGCTCCGCCACCCGACGCGCGCGCAGATGCTCAGGGACTACCTGGACTGATCCGAGGAAACGGGCCCGGGCGAGTGCCGCCCGGGCCTGTCCCATGCTCAGCAGCAGCCCTCGAACCTCAGGAGCAGCCCTCGAACTGCGGCACCGCGATGGTCGACAGGTCCAGCCCTGACGTGCCGAACCACCGGTGCAGCAGCCTGCTCGCCGTCCCGTCCTGGTACATGTCGGTGATCGCCCGGTTGACCGCCTCGCACCCCGGCACGTCGCTTCTGCGCATGCCCACGCCGGTGCGCTGCTCGTTGAACTGCGCGTTGGCCAGCTTCAGCCCCGTGCCGTCCTGGTTGGCCAGCCCCGCCAGGATGACGTCGTTGGTGGTGACCGCGTCCACCCGGTTGCTCTTCAGCGCCGCCAGGCACGTCTTGTAGTCGTCGAACGGCACGAGCTGCGCCGCCACCTCCCGCTCCTTCACGACCCGGTCGGCCGCGTTCGAGCCCTTGACGTTGCAGATCCTGCGGCCCTTGAGGTCGCGCACGTTCTTGATCGTCTCGTCGGGCCGCTGCAGGATGTCCTGGTAGGAGATGTGGTACGGCCCCGCGAAGAGCACCTCCTTCTTGCGCTCCTGGTCGATCGTGAACGTGGCCAGCACCAGGTCGGCCCTGCCGTCGGTGATGACCTTCTGCCGGTCGGCGGCCAGCACGGGGATATAGGTGGCCTCCTTGCCCAGCTTGCGGGCGATGTAGGCGGCCACGTCCACGTCGAAGCCCTCGAACCTGCCGTCGGGCCGGCGGAACCCGACCGACGGCAGGTCGGGGCGTACCGCCACGACGATCTTCTCCTTGTCCAGGACCGATTCCTGCCCGTCCGTCCCGCAGCCCGCGGCCACCGTCGCGACCAGGGCCAGCACCACCATCAGCGCCCGCTTCACCGGTACTCCTTGAGTCGTGGCCACACGCCCGCCATGACCAGCAGGCCGATCCCGCCGATGGCGAACGGCAGCAGCCGCCACAGGTTGTCCAGCGCGCTCTCGCCGCTCGCGATCGCCCGCGTGAACTGGGCCTGGTGCCTGGCGGACAGCGACAGGAGCGCGCGGTCGTACGCGTCGAACGCCGTGGTCACCGGGCCGAGCCGCTCGGCGACCGCCTCATTGGTCTTGCCGCTCGCCACCAGCTCCCGGAACTTCGTGTCTGAGGCCTGGAAGGCCCGGTACGCCTCCAGCGCGTCGGTGCCCTCCTTGCCGACGAGCTCGGGTCCCAGCATGCCGAGGAAGCGCCTGGAGCCCGTGGCGACCTGGTCGTGGTAGGTCCGCAGGTTGCCCGCCTTGAAGTAGACGACCGACATCGCCTTGTCCAGGAACGTGTGCTCGTAGGTGTCGGCCCACTCCTTGTCCAGCAGGTAGCGGCTCTGGTCGCCCTGCATGCTGTTGCTGATCGAGCGCGCCTTGGCGAGCGTCAGCACCGAGTCGAACCCGGCCGACTTGGCCTCACGCAGCGCGGCCTCGTCCGTGCTGAGCACGTTCATTCCGGAGATCAGCGCGACCGCGGTCGTCACGGTGGCGACCAGCAGCGCCGGCCCGAAGACCCGGCGGAAGCGATGCGCCAGGAAGATCTGCAGCCAGACCAGGCAGCCCAGTGCCAGGAGCCCGGCCAGCACCACCGCAACCCGCAGGAGCGGCACCATGACCGCCTTCTCGTCATAGGTCGCGCGCACGATCGTGCCGGTCTCCAGGGTCAGGTTGTACGCCTGGGGCAGCAGCTCGACCCGCATCAGCTTGGTGGCCTCGCGGTAGGTCAGCACCACCTCCTGGGGAGGCGGCCCGGGCGCGTGCTTGGACCGCTCGTCGAGCAGCAGCGCCTGGCCGGCCAGCCGTTCGTAGCGGCCCAGCTTGTCGAGCACCGACCGCACGGTCTCCCGCTCGGCCTTGGTGTCGGCCAGAGAGAGCGCCTGCATCAGTGCCCCATTGGCCTTGGACCGCTGCTGGTCGTAGCGGTCGAGCGCCTGCTTGCGCTGCGGCGCGTACTGGTCGCCCATCACCAGCACGTTGGCCACCTGCGCGTCCATGTCGCTCAGCCCCAGGTAGAGATCGGCGGTGGCGACCACCTGCGGTCCCGCGTCGCGCCCGATGACCTGCAGGCCGTCGCGGGCGCTCATGCTGCCGACCGCGAGCGCCGCGAAGAGCAGGGCCAGCGAGGCGACGGTGACGCCGGTGATGACCCGGATCCTGCCGGGCACGCTCCGGCGCACGGGAGCCGGAGCGGCCTGCGCGACGGGCGCCTTGGGCTGGGGCTGCACCAGGGTCACGGCGTGCCCTCCCTGATGGTGATGACGGTCCACGCGCCCAGGTGGATCTTGTCGCCGGGGCCGATCCTGACCGGCACGTTCACCTTGACGGCCTTGCCGTTCACCTGGGTGCCGTTGGAGGAGCCGGGGTCGACCAGCGTCCACGAGCCGTCCGGCTGGGCCAGCAGCACGGCGTGCAGGTGGGAGACGCCCGGGTCCTCGGGCGGCCCGGTCAGGTCGATCTCGGGGGCCAGGTTCCTGGCCCTGCTGCGCCGTCCGATGCGTACCTGCTCGCCGACCAGCGCGAACGAGCGCTCCGGGCAGTACGGCGGGAAGGCCATCGCGGCGGCGTCGGGGCCGCCCTCGGCGACGACCTTCTCGTAGTACGTGCGGTCGGCGGCGGTGACGGCCTCCCACTGGGCCCCGCTCAGGGGGACGGAGACGGGGGCGCCGCCGCCGGTGTAGTCGTGGCCGCACACCTCGCAGAACTGCCCGGCGCGCGGCGCCTGGCAGACCGGGCACGACTCGGCCGCCGGGACCGCGGCCTGGGCCTGGGGTTGAGGTGCGGGCGCGCCGGTCATCTGGGCGCCGCAGACGTCGCAGTAGTCGTCGGCACCCGACGCGTGCCCCTGCGGGCAGGTGGCCATCAGCTTCCTTCCTTGCGCAACCGGCTGGTACGGACGGAGCCGGTGTCGAGCTCGAGCTCGTCCGCCTTCTCCACGTTCCTGCGTAGCCTGGCCGTGCCGGTGGCCGGATCGACCTCGACCACCTTCTCCAGCAGCCTGGCGGTGTCCTCGCGCCCCGAGTGGGCGGCCAGCTCCTTGGCCTTGGCCAGGCGGGCTGTCGCGGTGTCGACGTCGCCCATCGCCCTGGCGCTGAGCCCGTCCTGGATGAGCTCGTGCAGCTCGGCCTGGCCGGTGTAGTGGGCGACCTTGTTGTTGATCCGGGTGGACGCCGCCAGGTCGTCGGTCCACTGGGCGAGCACGTTCCCGCTGGCCAGGACCTCCTGGGTGTCGGGGCGTACGAGCTTGACCCAGCCGGCCCTGATCTCGTGGCCGATCTGACCCGGCGGCACCTCCACGCAGATGTGGTACTCGCGCTCCTCGGCGCCCCACGAGCCGGTCGGGTAGTCGCCGGTCAGCGGGTTCACGTCGGAGCGCTTGCCGGTCAGGTCGAGCAGCGTGGGGGAGACCTGCTTGACGAACTTGAGCGTGGCGGTCTGCGGCACCCACACCCGCAGCGACAGCTCGGCCACGGTCTTGCTCATCGACGTCTGCGTCAGCCTGCGGAAGTACTCGGACAGATCCCCTTGGTTCCGTACGAAGTCAAATGTGCCGAGCATCGCCTCGGAGACCTTCCGCAGCTCCCCGGGCACCCAGTCCTCGCCGATCCCCAGCGAGTCGCACACGAACTTGCCGCTCCAGGCCGCCAGCACGGACGCGAACACGTCGGTGCGCTCGTTGTTCTGGCCGTCGGTCATCAGCAGCGCGTGCCTGATCGCCGACGGGTGCGCCGACAACAGGTGGCCCGCCAGCTTCAGCCACTCACCCATGGCGGTGCCGCCGTGCGCGGACAACCGGCTGATCGCCCGCTCGGCCTCGGCCCTGGTGGCCGGGCCGGCCTTGACCAGGTTGGCGTTGCCACCCGGGTAGACCACCTTGGCCCGCTCCGTGCCGGCGATCACCGCGAAGTGGACCCCGTCACGCAGGGTCCGCACGGCGGTCACGGCCGCCTGCCTGGCCTCGCGGATCTTGCCACCGCTCATCGAGCCGGACGTGTCAATGATGATCACTTCGGCGGCCTCCGCGGTCACGGACTGCGTGGTCACGCCGCCCGTGGAGCCGACCGTGAGGATGGCGTGCACCTCGCGGCCGTCGGTCGGGAGGTACTTGTTCTGGTCGATGGTCAGGGTGAAAGTGGGCTGGTCACCCATGCGTTACTCCTAGGGGGATCAAGGCGATGGTCACGTTGTCCTGGCCGCCGGAGTCCAGCGCGTGGCGGAGCATCTCGCGGGCCATCTCGATGGGGGTCCCGGTGCTGGGGAAGGCGTAGCCGTCCAGGTAGCGCCACAGGCCGTCGCTGCAGACGAGCAGCAGGCCGGGCTCCTCCGGGGTGAGGGTGCGTACGTGGAGCGCGACGTCGACGGCGTCGGCGCCGAGCCAGGCGGTGATCTCGCCGGTCTCGACGGCGTCATCCTCAGTCAGCAGGGTGCTGTGTCTCTGCTGGGAGCGCGGCAGCCAGTAGGCCCGGGTGTCGCCGGCCCAGCCGAGCGTGATCCGGCCTCCCTCGACGACCGCGGCGATGTACGTGCTGGCGGGCGCGTCGTCCACGGACGTGGCGAGCTTGGCCACCGCCCGCCCGGCCAGGTCGAACGCCTCCTCCGGCGGCAGCCCCCTGACCAGCGCGGCGGAGGCGGTCTCGACGGCCACCGCGGACGCCTCGTCGGCCCTGGGCGAGCTGCCCACGCCGTCGCAGATCACGGTCACGATCGCAGCTCCGGACGCGAGCAGGGCCATCGCGTCCTCGTTGCGGCTGCGGCGCAGCCCCTTGTCGGTGAGGGCCGCCGCGCCGCCGTCGAGCACGATCTCCGCGTGGTCCCTGCCGGTGGGCTGGCGCAGGCCGCACCGCTCGCAGTAGCCCTCCGCGTCCACGGCGTGCGCGCCGCACGACGCGCAGGCCGGCGCGCCCAGGGTGTGGCCGCACGCCTCACAGTAGGTGTCGCCCGCCAGCACGGGCGCCTCACACACAGGGCAGTTCATGGCGCCCATCACAACCAGGTCCTAGGTCGTACCGCGTTCGCCTGGTCGATGAGCGCGTGGCGCTCCTGGCGTGACTCGGCCGCGACCGCCAGCTTGCGGTAGATCGACTCGAGCCGCTTGCGCAGCCCCGTCTCGGTGAACGGCGCGCCGGCCAGTTGCGCGCCCTTCGGCGGCGAGCCCGTCTCGAGCCAGGTCAGCGCCGACGTGAGCAGCTCGGCGGTGAGCACGTCGCGGCGGCGCGGGTCGAGGTCGGCCTGCCTGGCCAGCCGGTCGGCCGCGCCCACCAGGTCGTCCGTGACGAGCGCGGCCAGGTCGGGCCGCCGGACGACGGAGATCGCCTGCGCCACCTGCGCCGACACCCGGTAGATCGAGTGTGCGGGCACCTCGTCCAGCACGCTCATCCTGCCCGACCTGGCCAGCCCGAACGCCGCGCTCACGTAGGAGTGATCGGTCCGCCAGACGCCTCCGTACCAGGTGGCCGCCGGCTTGCCCGCGCATTCCAGCGCGAACGCCAGCGCCAGCTTCGGCGCCAGCTCGCCGGGCAGCGCCGACAGGCACCAGTCGAACATCGACACGGCCTGGTCGCTCTGCCCCGCGGCCAGCGCCAGCACCCCGCGGTACCAGGTCACCCGCCAGTCGCCGGGCAGCTCCTGCTCCAGCTCACTCAGCGCGACCGGAGCCTCGGCCGCGCCCTCCTCCGCCAGCAGCCTGGCCCGCATCAGCTTCGTCTCGGGCGTCTGCGGCATCGCGGCGAGCTGGTCGATCAGCTCCTTGCTGTCGCGGCCGAGCAGCCCGGCCAGCGCGCCCGCCGCCGGGTCGGCCGGATCGACCAGCGGCACCGGCAGCGCGCCCGCGACCGACGCCGGGTCGAGCGGCCCGAACACCTTGTCGCCCGCCTCCGACAGCGCCGTGCCCACCGCGGCCCGCTCGGGCCCGAACATCGGCGAGGGCGCCGGGTACGGCACGCCGTCCTCGAGGGCGCTCACCTCCCGCAGCACCCCGATGAGCTGCTCCTCCATCTCCTCCGCGCTCTGGAACCTGTGAGCGGGATTGACGGCGGTCGCCTTGCGCAGCAGCCGGGTGAACGACGGGTGCCCGCAGTCGTCGGGCAGCGGCGTGGCCACGCCGTTGGCGTACGGGACGAAGCCCGGGACGGCCAGCACCGCCAGCGTCCTGGCCACGGTGTAGAGGTCGGCGGTGGCCGCGGCGGAATGGGACTCCACCTCGGGGCCGTGGTAGCCGGGCGTGGCCCATCCGGAGCCCGGCGGCGAGCCGATGGGCAGCACCGCGCCCAGGTCGATGAGCTTGAGCCGCTTGCCGACCCTGATCACGTTGGCCGGCTTGAGGTCGCAGTAGACCATGCCGTGCTCGTGCAGGTACGCGAACGCCTGCAGGATCTCCCGGCCGTACATCAGGGTCTCGCGGAGCGGCAGCGGGCCCTGGCGGCGCAGCTCGTGCAGCGACTGGCCGCCCACGTACTCCATGACGATGTAGCCGAAGCCGCCGGAGCGCTGGAAGTTGAGGATCTTGACGATGTTGGGGTGGTCGACCGTGGTGAGGAACTTCCGCTCCGCCTCCGCCGCCGCCAGCGCCTCGGCGTCATTGGTGTTGAGCAGGCCCTTGAGCACCACCCACATGCCGTCGAGGTTCTCGTCGGAGGCCAGGTAGATCCAGCCCAGCCCGCCGTGCGCCAGGCAGCCCAGCACCCGGTACTGGCCCGCCACCAGGTCGTCCTTGCCCAGCTTGGGGGTGAAGGAGAACTGGGTGCGGCAGTGCGGGCAGAACCCGTCCGTCAGCCCGGCCCGCCCCTCCCTGGACCGGCCGACCTCCTTGCCGCACGCCGGGTTGGCGCAGTACCGCTTGTCCTCGGGCACCGCGGGGTTCGGCATGACGGCCGTGGTCGGGTCGCGGTAGGGCACCGACGGCAGGTCGGCGATGGTGGCCAGCCTGCCGGCCCGCGACCGGCCGCTGCTCACCGGCGAGGTGACCGACCTGCTCACCGGCTGCGTCTGGAGCGGCATGGAGGCGATCGGGGCGGAGGGCTGGGAGGCAGGTGCGGGCGCGCTCGCCGAGTGGCCGCACAGGTCGCAGTAACCGTCCTCAATCGTGCCCGTGCAGCCGGGCTGCGCGCAGCGGGTCATCCCTTACCTCCGTGAATCGCGCGCTGGTACGTCTCGACGGCCGCCGCCGCCTTCGTCAGGTCGCAGGGCGCGCTCCACAGCAGCACGCGCGCCCGTTCGTACAGCTCGGCCGCCGCGGGGTCCTCCGCCAGGCCCTTGCGCACCGCCATCACCTGGCAGGCGCCGAGCCGCCCGCGCAGCTCGTCACGCCTGCCGACCAGTCCGTAGAGCGCCTTGGCCGTGGCCAGCGACTGCTCGGCGGCCTTGCGGGCCTCGTCCTCCAGCCCCGCCAGCCGCTTGGCCCGCAGCACCCAGGTGTCGGCGGAGGCGTCGAGCGCGTCCAGCTCGGCGGCCAGCGGCTCGGCCCGGCTCCGCGGCTGGGCCTGGGGCGGCAGGGCTATCTTGACGACGACCGCGCCGTGGGCCAGCCGGGCCTCGCTCTCGGCCGCCCGGACCCGGTCGAGCGCGGCCACCAGGTCCTCCCTGCGCCTGCCGTACTCGGCCTTGACGGTGAGCGCCAGCTCCAGCTCCGTCCGGGAGCCGGCCAGCAGCCGGGCCAGCCGGTCGAGGTCCTGCTCGACGGGCGCGCCGAGGGGGTCTTCGAGGAACGAGGCGCGCAGGCGCCGCAGCTCGACCTCCTGCGCCGTCAGGTCGGCGCTCTCGCCGAGCTCACGTTCGAGGTCGCGGATGCGGCGCAGGTCGTTGTCGGCGCCGTCGAGGCGGGGCAGCACGGTGTTCCACACCGCGTCGATGTCATTGAGGGCGGAGGTGACCTCCCGGAAGGCGGCGTCCATCCGCGCCACGGTCTGGTCGAGGGTCAGCCGCTCGTCCTTCTGGGGGAGCAGCGAGCGCTGCTCGACCGGCTTGGCCGCGGCCCGCAGCACCACGGACGTGCCCGCGAGCAGCTCGGTCAGCTGCTCCAGCTGCTCCGCGCCCGGCCTGGAGCGGGCGGCCCTGATCTGCTCGGCGTCGCGCAACACGGCCCGGTACGCGTCGTTCAGCGACCACAGCGTGGCCAGCGACTCCTGCGCCGCGGCCCATCTCCGCTGGGTCGCCCCGCGTAAGGAGGCTCCCTTGAGCAGCTGGTAGGTGGTGTGGGATTCGAGATCGAGCAGGTCGCCGGAGATACGGTCGCGTTCGTCGGCGCGAGCGCGCAGGGCGTGCTCGACGCCCTCCCTGCTCATAGGTGGTCCCAGGCTCATCACGCTCCCCGTGAAGCGGGCCCCCGATGCCCCCTTGGTCCTACCAGCTAAACGGGGGATTCGGCCGGTTGGTTCCAAGGGTCGGGGTCACCCCTGACTTGTCCCTGATTCAACCCTGCCTCGCCTGCAATCCGCTTAAAGGATCTCTTACCGTTGCAGACATGGGACGAATTCTGCTGATTGTCGCGGCGATCGTGGCCGCGCTCGTACTCCTCGGCCCCCTCCTGGGCTTCGCCCTCACGCTGCTCAAGTGGGGCCTCATCATCGGCGCCGTGGCGTTCGGCGTCATGCTCCTGACGAAGTGGGCCAGAAGAACATAGCTTCCTGCGGCATCCGCGGTCATAGTTGGGTGATGGAGGCGCGGCCGGCGGTCGACGATGCCGCGCTCGGGCGCGAGGCGCTGGCCGTGCTCGAGGCGAACTGGACGGGCAGTGGCACCGTGCCCGCGCCAGGTCTCTATCCGCACCAATGGAGCTGGGACTCCGCGTTCGTCGTCATCGGCCTGGCCAGGCACCGGCCCGACCGGGCCCGCGACGAGCTGCTCAGCCTGTTGCGGGGGCAGTGGGCCACCGGAATGTTGCCGCACATCGTCTTCCACACGCGAGAGGCATACTTCCCGGGTCCCTCCGTGTGGCGCTCGCAGGAGCACGCTGCCGCGCCACACGTGCTCACCTCGGGGCTCACCTCACCACCGATGCACGCGCTGGCCCTGTGGTGGCTCTACCGGCACACCGGCGACGTCGCCTTCGTCAGGAAGACCTACCCGGCGCTGGTCGCCCAGCACGCCTACCTGTCCACGGCCCGCGACCTCGGCGGCGCGGGCCTGGCCGCGATCGTGCACCCCTGGGAGTCGGGCATGGACGACAGCCCCTCCTGGGACGACGCGCTGGCCGCACTGCCCGTGATCAGGTACGGCTACCGCAACGTCGAGCTGGACGAGCGCCACCCGGACAGCGACCACGACCGCTATGTCTGGCTCGCCATGCGTTACCGGGACGCCGGATACAGGGCCGAGTACCTGCGGGACGAGCACCCGTTCGCGATCGAGGACCCGATGTTCAACGGGATCTGGCTGGCCTCCTGCCAGGCCCTGGCCGAGTTGGCGCCCCTGGTGGGCGCCGACCCCGTGCCGCACGCCGAGCAGGCCGACCGCATCAGGCAGGCCATGCTCGACCGCCTCTGGGACGGCTGCTTCTACGCCCGCGACCTGCGGACCGACCGGCTGATCCGGGTGTGCACGGTGGGCGCCTTCGGGCCGCTGCTGGATCCGGGGCTGCCCAGCGACCGCCTGCACGCGGCCGTGGAGGTGCTGGAGTCGGCCAGGTTCATGGGGGCCACCGGCTATCCGGTGCCGAGCTGCGAGATCCGCGCCGCCCAGTTCGACCGTACGCGCTACTGGCGCGGCCCCTCCTGGGTGAACACCAACTGGCTGCTGCGCAGGGCCGCGGCCGTGCACTCGCTCGACCACCTCGGCCAGCAGCTCACCAACTGCACCCTGCGCCTGGTGCGGCAGGCCGGCTTCCGCGAGTGCTTCGACCCCTTCGACGGCAGCGGGCGCGGGTGCAGGGACTTCTCGTGGAGTGCGGCGCTCACCCTCGATCTGCTCGCCGATAACGTGGTGGAATGAGTTTTTTCCGCCGCCTGCCCGCCGATGTGCGCAAGTCCCTGGACACCGAGCCGGGGGAGCGGGTGCTGACCTTCGCCGCCGGTGCGGCCTCCGGCTACGTGGTCGCCACGAACCTCGCCCTCTACCTGACGGACGGGACGCGACTGCCGTACGAGGAGATCGACAAGGCGTCGTGGGACGAACAGGGCGTGCGGGTGCTCACCATGGACGGCGCGTGGCACGTCGCGCAGGTCTCCGAGCCGCGGCTGGTGCCCGAGACCGTGCGGGAGCGCGTCAACTCCACGATCGTGGTCAACAAGCACGTCAAGCTGCCAGGGAGGGGCGGCGTGCGGCTGGTGGCCAGGCGCCGGCCCGGCGGGGAGGTGCTCGGCTGGACCTTCGTCTTCGACGACGGCCTCGACCCCGCGGATCCCGGCCTGCGCGCGCAGGCCGAACAGGCCCTTGAGGGGCTGCGGCGCAGCATGGGCGTCTGAGGCGCCCATGCTCCGCGCGTGAGATCAGTACGGGATGCCGCTCTCGCGGGCCTTCCTGTCCACGATGTCCTCATCCGGCCATCCCGTGCCCGCGTCCGGCTTGTGCCGGTCGGAGCTGAGGAAGGGGATGCGGTGCTGCAGCGTGTCACCCACCCTCGACCTCGCCATCCCCGCCAGCTTCGACGCCTGCGCGCCCACCACCCCGGCGACCTCCTGGACCCGCGGGTTGTCGGCCACGCGCTGCGCCGTCCGCTTGATCTGCTCGTACCGTTCGCGTCCCGCCCGGCTGCCCAGCACGTAGCCGATCGCCAGACCAGCAGCGAATGTCATCCGATAACGCATCTTGCACCTCCGCTGTCTCCGGCCCTACCCCGCTTACGATGCGACACGCACTCCAGGAGTGCGCTAATCTATTCCTGCGCACGGCGAAGGGGCCAACCCCCGGCGAAGTGCGCAGATGCACGATCCCGCGTAGCTCAACGGCAGAGCAGCCGGCTGTTAACCGGCAGGTTATAGGTTCGAGTCCTATCGCGGGAGCTCTGGTAGAGCTGAAAGACACACGGTTCGGGCCCCCTTCCTAGATCAAGGATAGGGGGCCTGAGTCGTTCCGGGAGCCCGCTACCCGGATTGGTCTGCCGTTGCCGAAGACGGCGTCCATGGTCTCGGCCTCATGGACGATGACGGGCCTGATCGGATGCCCGTAGGCGGCTGGCGTGGTTTCAGGCGTCGGGTGCTGACGAGATTCCGCCTTCCTCTTGATCACTCGTAGGCCGCGCAGCGGAAGTCGGCGCCACGCTTGCGCAGCCCGGCGACGATGCAGTCCGGCAGAGCTGGTCCGCGGCCTTTGCGTGCCCGGGGGTATGCCGTGCTAGATTCTGGTCAAACGTCCAAGACGTTTGCCCAGGGCGATCGACCAGGAGCGTGAGCGATGAGTGCGACGGCGGCGGAACGGGGACGCGAGGCGCGTCAGCGGCTGCTGGGTGTGGCGGCCGAGCTGATCGCGGAGCGAGGTTGGTCGGCGGTCAGCACCCGGATGCTGGCCGAGCGAGCCGGGGTGGCCCCCGGCGTGGTGCACTATCACTTCACCTCGGTACCGGCTTTGCTGGCCGAGGCCGCGCTCGGCGTGATGCGCGCTCTGATCGAACAGCTCGGCGCAGGACTGGAACAGGCACACACGCCCGACGAAGCGCTCAAGCTGATGGTGGGTTTCCTGAAGGATTATGACGGCCGGGATCCGACCTCGCTGCTGTTCGCCGAGACGTATCTGGCCGCCGGCCGTGACGAAGGCCTGCGCCGCGCACTGGGTGAAGTCGTCGCCGAGTTCCGGCGGCGGTTGGCCGACCGGCTGGCCGAGCACGGGCTGGCCGCACCCGAGGCGACCGCCGCGGTGCTGGCTGCCGCAATCGACGGCATCATGCTGCACCGCGCGCTCGGCCCAGGTCCGGACACCGCGGACCTGACAACCGTCCTGGACCGGCTCATCACACCCGCCGGTTCCGGACGCCCATCCGCGCGCGAAAGGACTGCTGACACACCATGAAAGTGGTCATCTGCGGGGCAGGCATCGCCGGGCTCGCCCTGGCCCAGCGCCTCGATGCCTTCGGGGCCGAGGTCGTGGTCGTGGAAAAGGCGCCAGGCCCGCGTACTCAGGGCTACATGATCGACTTCTTCGGTCCCGGCTACGACGCCGCCGAGGCCATGGGCGTGCTGCCGCGCATCCGCGAGCTGGGATACCACGTCGAGGAAATGACCTACCGGGATCACAACGGCCGCCGGCGCTCCCGCATGCGCTTCGCCCAGTTCGCCAAGATCGTGAACGGCCGGCTGGTCAGCATCATGCGCCCCGACCTGGAACGCGCTCTGCGCGAACACGTCTCCGACCGGGTCGAGGTGCGCCACGCCACCAAGCTCACCCGCATCGACAACCGCACCGACGGCGTCACCGTCACGCTCAGCGACGACAGCACAATCGAAGCCGACCTCCTGGTGGGCGCTGACGGCATCCACTCCACCGTTCGCAGGCAGGTTTTCGGACCCGAGCCGCAATTCCTGCGCTATCTGGGATTCCACACCGCCGCATACTCGTTCGACGACGCCGACATCCACGCCCAAGTAACCGGACAGTTCTGCCTGACGGATACCGTCAACCGGCAGATGGGCTTCTACGCGCTGCGGGACCAGCGCGTGGCGGTCTTCACCGTGCATCGCACACCAGACCCCGCACTACCGGCCGATCCACGCGCGGCGATCCGCCACGAATACGCAGCCCTCGGCTGGGCCGCGCCACGCGCCTTGGCCGCCTGCCCACCACCAGAGCAGGTCTACTACGACCAGGTCGCCCAGATCGACATGCCGACCTGGAGCCGGGACCGCGTCGTGCTCATCGGCGATGCCGCCCACGCGGTGTCCCTGCTGGCCGGCCAGGGCGCGTCCTTGGGCATCACCGGCGCCTATGTCCTGGCAGAGCACCTGTCCCGCACCGACACCATCGAGACCGCGCTGCAACGCTATGAGCAGGCGCTGCGACCGGTGGTCACCGACAAGCAGCAGGCAGCCCGTGACGGGACACGCTGGTTCATCCCCGCCACCACTCGCCAGCTTCGCTTCCGGCGGGCAGCCCTCAAACTCGCCCGGCTCCCGGTCATCGACCGGTACGTGGCCGCCGCCCTTGTCGGCAAATCCACCGCCGTCATCACCAACCTGCACGCGACCAGCCGGCAGACGCCCCTCTCCAACGCCATGTGATTCCCAGACCCTCCGCACGCTGAAGGCCACGGTCAAGACCGCCGCCCACGCCGTACCTGAAGATCACTTCGGCTGTCTTAAGCCCGGCTTCAGGTGTGGCGGGCCACCCTCGGGCTGTCCTTATCGACTCGGGGAAGGAGACCCCATGTTCAAGCGACGCGCTGCCGTGGTCGTCACAGCTGCCGTGCTCGGGCTGGCCGCGATGGCCGGATCCGCGCTGGCCGACGACGGCCCGCTCAAGGTGCGCGACGACGGGCCGGCCAAGGTGCACGACGACGGGCCGGTCAGGGTGCACGTCGAGCCGGGCTTCCGCGGCGGCAGGCTGACCTGCCGGCTGAGTGACGGCAAGGTCGTCAGGTTCTCCAAGGCGAAGGTGGCCGAGCTCATCGACGAGGACTTCATCGACCGTCAGCTCGCCGAGCCCGTCACCGTTGACGGCGTGACGACCGTGCCCGCCGACCGGCTGTCGATCAGCGTTCCGGCCAGGGAACTGCCGCGCAAGGTCAAGGTGGGCAAGCGCTGGCACCGCGGCCGCGTCGTCCACCTCACCTGCGTGTGGGACGACCGCGTGGGCCGGTAGGCCTCAGCGCCGCGCCCCTGGGCCGTCCCAGGGGCGCGGCGGCGTCACAGCGGCGGGAAGTTCGGCGGGCGGCGCTCCAGGAAGCTCGCGACGCCCTCCCCGAAGTCCGGACGGCCGAAGGAGGCGACCATCTCCTGGACGGCTGTCGCGGTGGAGGCCTCCAGGGTGGCGTTCCAGTCGTGCCACACCTGCCGCTTGATCACCGCCATCGACGCGGGAGAGCTGTACGCCGCCAGCTCCCGCGCGTACGCCTGAGCCTCCGAAACCACCGACTCGCCCGGCACCGCCCGGTTCACCAGCCCCAGCTCGTACGCCTCGGCCCCGGTGAACACCCGTCCGGACAGCAGGATGTCCATGGCCCGCTGCTGCCCCATGATCCTGGGCAGCACCCAGGACAGCCCGTACTCCGCGATCAGCCCGCGACGCGGGAAGGCCGTGGTCCACTTGGCGTCCGCGGCCGTGAAGACGAGGTCGCAGACCAGAGCGTGCACCATGCCCAGCCCGGCGCAGGCCCCGTTGACGGCGGCGATGACCGGCTTGCCGATGGTGGTCGGGAACGTGTTCGGCCGGGGGTCGGGCTCCTCGTCATATGAGCCGCTCCGGATCGCGGCCAGCGCCTTGAAGTCCGCCCCCGAGCAGAACCCCTTGCCCGCGCCCGTGACCACCACGGCCCGCACCTCCGGGTCCTTCTCCGCCTTCGCCAGCAGGTCGAAGTAGCGCCGCCCCATGGCGACCGTCCACGCGTTCAGTGTGTCGGGCCGGTTGAAGGTCAGGGTGAGTACGCCCTGGTCGAGGGATGAGAGCACGAGTTCTGCCATGCCCTAACCGAACCATGTTCTAGGCGGGGAAGGCAAGCGTCGGTCAACGGTGGTGGACGAAGGCGGGGGTGAGGACCCTGGTGTCGTAGTAGCGGTGGAAGACCGGGGTGGCGCTGCCTGACAGCGGTGGCACGATCCACGACCAGTCGGCGGGGCAGACACGCCCGGCCTGCTCCTCGCGTGCCAGGTGGGTGAGGAAGCGGCGCGACTCGGTGTGGTGGTCGGTCATCGTGACGCCCGCCTGCTCGAACGAGTACAGCACCGCCACGTTCAGCTCCACCAGCGCGTGGTCGCGCCACAGTGTCCGCTCGGTGGAGGTGTCCAGGCCCAGCCGGTCGGCGACCACCTCGAGCTGGTCGTACCTGCCGGTGTCGGCGAGGTTGCGGGCGCCGATCTCGGTGCCCATGTACCAGCCGTTGAAGGGCGCGCACGGGTAGCAGATGCCGCCGATCTCCAAGCACATATCCGAAATAGCCGGTACGGCGTGCCAGCGCAGGCCCAGCTCCTCGAACCACGGGTATTCGGGGTGAACCAGCGGCACCTCCAGCACGGCGTCCCCTGGCAGGTTGCACATGAGCGGATCGCCCATGCTCGGCTGGATGATCAGCGGCAGCACGTCGAACCGCCCGAACCTGCCGGACCAGCCCAGCGCCTTGGCCATCTCGGTGAGCTCCACGTTGCGCGGGTCGCCGACGATGCTCCCGTCGCGATTGCGGTAGCCCGCGTACCGGATGAGCTGGTCGTTTAGTATCCGGGGCCCTGGGCGGGCGGGCGTGTCGGGGGGCAGGACGGTGACGGTGGGCCTGATCTTGCCGTTCCCGGTGGCCTCGCGCAGGTGGGCGACGCACTCGAGGGCCACCCCCTCCGCCGTGGTCACCTGCCGGCGGTCACGTACCTTCAGCGAGCGCCAGTAGAGCCGCCCGATGCACCGGTTGCTGTTGCGCCAGGCCACCCGGGCGCCGAACTCCAGCTCCTCGTACGTGTGCGTGTAGGTCCCGCGGCGGGCCACATCCCTGGTGACGTCGCGCAGGCGGGCGGTCATGCCTCCGGCTTTGGGGTTCTCGGCGTGGAAGAGCCTGATGAAACGCTCCGCCTCGCGAAGGTCGGTGGTTCGCTCGAGCACCGCCTGTACGGCGAGGGCATCGAAAGGACGCAGGTTCGTAATCCAGGTACGCACGCGGCAACCAGCACTTCTCCGTCATCGGATCGCCCCACCGATTCCGGGTCGGCGGCACGGTCCTGGTGGCGGCGCCCTCTCCTCGCCACCGTCACTACTTATCCGCGGCTACCGGCCCCTGATGACCGATAGCCCCATCTTTACTCGCGGCCGCTCCTTTGTCCCGCCAAACCAGGAAATGCACGCGCGCCCTGACGCCTCGCCCCAGACGTCCGACGGCATCGCCCATCCTCCGCGCCGTACGTGGCTGAACGCCGTCCAGGGCGCCGGTCTCCGCCACACACCGTGCCGCCGACGCGGCGCTCGGTGGGTGCGGAGGGCATGATCACGTGACGGCTCGGGGCGATGGGTGTCCTGCGGGGCGCCTCACGTCACGAGGTGGCTCACGCCAGGCGGTGGGCGCCGGGGGCGGGGGTGGCGGGGAGGAAGCGGGGGGACTGGAAGCCGTGCTCGGCGAACGCGTTCGACACCGACTCCTCGACACTGGACAGGCGGTCCACCGGCACCAGGGCGATGGCCGAGCCGCCGAAGCCGCCGCCCGTCATCCGGGCGCCCCGCGCCCCGCCCCGGATGGCGGCATCCACTGCCACGTCCAGCTCCGGCGACGACACCTCGTACTGGTCACGGAGCGACAGGTGGGAGGCGTTCAGGATGGCGCCGATCTCGGTGACGGCTCCGGCGCGCAGGAGGCCGATGAGGGCCTCCACGCGGTGGTTCTCCGTGACCACGTGCATCGTGCGCTTGCGCTCGTCCCCCTGCAACTGGTCGAGGGCCGCCGCCAGGTCCGTGACGTCGCGCAGGGCGGGAACGCCGAGCTTGCGGGCCGCCGACTCGCACTCCGCGCGGCGCTTGGCGTACTCGCCGCCCGCGTGCTCGTGGTGCGCCTGCGTGTCGATGATGAGCATGCTCAGCCCGTGGGAGGCCAGGTCGAGCGGGATGTTCCTGGAGCCGAGGGAGCGGCAGTCGAGGAACAGCGCGTGGCCCTCCTTGCCCAGCGCCGAGGCGGCCTGGTCCATGATGCCGCAGGGCATGCCGACGAAGTCGTTCTCGGCCTTCTGGCTGAGCAGGGCGAGCTCCATGGGCGTCATGCCCAGGTCGTGCAGGTCGTTGAGCGCCGAGGCGACGGCCACCTCGAGGGCGGCGCTGGAGCTGAGGCCCGCGCCCGCCGGGATGTCGCCGTCGATGGCGATGTCCGCGCCCGGCACCTGGTCGCCCAGCATGGCGAGCACGCCGACGACGTAGCGGGTCCAGCCCTTCGATTCCTCGTGGCTCGCGATGGTGACGGGCTCGCCGGAGGACTGGAGGGAGAGGAGCCGGATGGTCCGGTCGGCGCGCGGGGTGATCGCGGCCGTGATGCCCCACGGCACGGCGAAGGGGAGTACGAAGCCGTCGTTGTAGTCGGTGTGCTCGCCGATCAGATTGACCCGGCCGGGCGCATGCCAGACGGTCTGGGGGGACGTACCGTAGGCGGTAGCAAAAGCTTCAACAACGCGCATAATCGAACACTCCTCAACAAAGGCCCGACCGTAGACTAGCGCCATGGACGAGCTCCTGGATCCAGGGCCCGGGCAGGTCCGTGTGTTCCTGGTGCACGACGACAACAAACCGCGCAAACTCAAGTACAACCTGGGCCATTCCCGGCTGCTGACCTTCGGCGGCGCGTACTCCAACCACATCAGGGCCGTGGCCGAGGCGGGGCGGCGGCACGGGATCGAGACGATCGGGGTCATCCGGGGCGAGGAGCACGTGCCGCTGAACCCGTCGCTCGCCCACGCGAAGGCGTGCGGGATGACCCTCACTTATATGGACAGGGCCACCTACCGGCTCAAGCACACCGAACCCGTGCTGGCCGGGCTGCGGGCGCGGTGGGGGGACGACGTGATGATCCTGCCCGAGGGCGGGAGCAACGCGGCGGCCGTGCGCGGGTGCGCCGAACTGCCGGGGGAGATCGCCGAGGAGTACGACGTCATCTGCTGCCCGGTCGGCACCGGCGGGACGCTGGCCGGGATCGCGGCCGGGCTGCCGGAGGGCAAGCGGGCGATCGGGTTCGCGGTGCTGAAGGGGGCGGGGTTCCTCGCCGGCGAGGTGGCCAGGCTCCAGCGCGAGGCGTACGGACGCACCTGGTCGAACTGGGAGATCCGCCTGGATTACCACTTCGGCGGATACGCCAAATCAACACCCGCCTTGGACGCATTTATCGCGAAATATCGGGTCGAGGGCATCTATGTGGCCAAAATGCTCTACGGGATCGTGGATCTCGCGCGGCAAGGCGCCTTCCCCCAAGGCACCCGCATCGCCGCTGTGATCACCGGTCAGCCCTCCACGCTCGTGGCCGTGTGAGGCGCACCGACCGGCTTCGACTCGGGCGAGCCCCGCTGCCGCAGGTAGATCGAGAGCACCACCATCGACAGGACCGCCAGCAGCTCCGACTGCCAGTTCTGCAGCGTACGGGCCCAGAACTCGGGCGAGGTCACGTACGACCACCAGGACACCGGATCGCGCAGGTCACCGAGCCGCTCCGCGTTGTACGACGCCTGCCCCGCCACCGACTGTGCCAGCCACGACAGTACGAAGACGGCACCCATCACCAGCCCCAGCGAGTTGCTGAACAGCCACAGCCTCAGCCCGCCGACCCTGGCCCACCGGGGAGACCTGGAGCCGGCATGCGCCCCGATCCGCTGCTTCTCGTCGGACTCCGACCCCGCCTCGTCCACCTTCTTGGACTCGGGCGACCCCTTCTGCACGAGCCAGACGGTCAGCATGATGAACAGGAAGAACTGCAGGTACTCCGACTGCCAGTTCTCCGCCACGTCCACCGCGAACGGGGACGACGTCACGTACTGCAGGAACGAGACCGGCTCGGCGCCCTCGGCCATCTGCTGGTCGTTGTACTGCGACATCCCGGCCACCGCCTGCCCGGCCAGCGCCAGGAAGAACATGATCATGAATGCGAGGGCCAGAGAGTTCTCCTTGAGCCACCTCACAGCCGCGACCACCCCACCGCGAAGAAGAACGCCAGGCCGACCACGATGATCAACATGGTCAGCGTGAACATCACGCGCATCAGTCCTCTACCTCACACTTGTAGGGAAGGTCAGGGACCGGTTCGCATCCGGCGGCCTTGACCCGCCAGCCGTCGGAGAAGCGGTGCAGGAAGAGCGTGTCGCCGGCCAGCCGTACCTGCGCGTCCTCGCCCCACACGCTGACGGAGGTGACGGAGCCGCCCGGACCGAGGCCCACCTCGCGCAGCGCCTCGGCGCAGGTCTGGCCGGGGTCGGGGAGCTTCTCGGCCGTCTTGCGCGTGAGCATCGCGCACGCGGCGTCCTCGCGGTGCGCGGAGACGGCCGCGTGGAAGCGCTCGGCCGCCTGCGCCGGAGCGGCCATGTCCGGGGCGCAGCCGGCGGCGGCGAGCGCGAGCGCCGGCACCACGACGAGCAGGGTCCTCATGGATCTCTGCTACCCGCGGATCAACGGCGCATGCTAGCCGCCGAGCTGGTCGAGCACCGGTGACACCAGCGCGTTGAGCTCGCGGGTCAGCACCACGATCGCCCGGTGCGCGCGCTGCTCGACCTCGTCGTGCGGCCCCTCGGGCTCGGGCGGCAGGTCGTCGAGGGGCACAGGCGCCTCCAGCAGCAGGCCGGCCCGCAGGAACGGGTGCCTGGCCAGGTCCTGCTGGGTCGGCTCGACGTACTGGCCGAAGGTCTCCTGCCAGCCCAGCCACCCGCGATCGCGCCACCAGGCCCGCGACCGGGTCAGCTCCTCGGGCAGCGGAGAGACCACCCGGACCCGAGCGTAGAGCGAGCCGTCCCAGGTGTTGCGGTGGCAGGTCGCGTCCAGGATGCGCCGGTCCCACCGCACGTAGCCGGGGGTCAGCGACGGCGGCGTGGCCAGCCGCCACGCCGCGCACGCGAACCTGACGGGCGCGATGTCGCCCCACTCGAACTCTTCGAGGTTCTTGCGGACGTGTACGGCATAGCGCCCGTCACGGTCTCTGTCGAACTCTTGATCGATCCAGAACGCTCTGCCCATGGGGACTACGCTACGGCCTCCCCTGCCTCGATGCCTCTGCGGCGCGAGGGGGCGCGGCTTCCCAGCGACCGAGCCGCCTCCACGGAGTGGAGGGCATAGACGCGTGCGAGATCTTCGAATGCCCTGTGGCAGAGGTGGCAGATGTGTAGCTTTTTCACATTGTTGGATGACTTTGGAGTGAGCGATGGCGTCAGAACAGCTCGACGCGGCCATGAGCTACTGGAAAACGGGAGATCTCGATGCGGCCGCCGCGCTGTTCAGGCAGATCGCGGCCACGGGGGATCCGGAAGCGTCCCATCTGCTGGCCGGGCTGCTGCAGGAGCAGGGGGACCTGGACGGCGCCGAGGCCGCGCACAGGTCGGTGATCCAGTCAGGCGACCCGGTGTTCGGGCAGCGCTCGGCCATCGCCATGGGGATGATGCTGGTCAACGCCGAGGAGTGGCCCGCGGCGCACCGGGTGCTGACGATCGCGTCGGACGGGGCCGACTTCGAGGTGGCCGCGCTCGCCGACACGGCGCTGGTGCTGGTGCTCACGCAGCTGGGCGACGCGGAGGGCGCGCAGGCGGCGCTGGAGCGGGCGCGCAGGTGCGACAGTCCCGCCGTGGCGGAGCTGGCCGACCGGCTGGAGCTGCCCGCGTTCCACCAGGACCCGGCCTCGGCTCGCGACCTCTACGAGGAGGCGGAGGACGAGGACGACTACCGGGCGCTGCTGACCTGCGGCGACCCGGATGTGGTGGCGTTGTCGGCGTTCCGGCTGTACCAGATCTACGCGGAAGAAGAGGAGTTCGAGCAGGCCAGGGAGGTGTGCGAGCACGCCATCGCCGTCGGGCACCCCGACCACCTGGCCATGGCGCACAAGCTGCTCGGCGCCGTGCTGGTGGACCTGGGCGAGTACGCCGAGTCCGCCGCCGCCTACCGCGTGGCCGCCGAGGACCCCAGGCCGGAGATCCGGTTGCCCTCGCTGATCGAGCTGGCCAAGGTGACCGCGTCGCTCGGCGACGAGGAGGAGACGAAGGCGATCTTCCGCCGGGTGATCGCCAGCGGCCACCGCGAGTACGTCGTGCAGGCCCAGGCGTGCCTGGCCCAGATGCACACAGAGGCGGGCGAGCCGGCCGAGGCGCTGGCCGCGCTGCGTGCCGTGCTGGAGGCGGGGGAGGACGAGTGGGCCCCGATCTGCGTCACGATGCTCGGCCTGCTGCTCGACCAGCATCCGGAGGCGTACGACGAGGCCCTGGAGCTGGCGCGGTTCGCGTCCGAGCATGAGGACCCCGACACCGCGTTCAAGGCGGCGCTGCTGCTGGAGCACGCGGCCAGGCAGCAGCCGCTGGCCGACCCCGTCGACGAGCAGGCGCTCCAGGACACCGACGAGGGGCTGGCCCGCATGAAGGCCGGCGATTTGGCCGAGGCCAGGCGGCTGCTGCGCGGCGCCGCCGACTCGGGCGCGCCGACGCAGTCGCTCAGGGCCATGGTGACGCTGGCCCAGCTGGAGATCGGCGAGGGCGACCGGGAGCAGGCCGACGAGCTGCTGGCGTACGTGGCCGATGGCGAGGACGTGCTGCAGGGCTTCAACGCGGCCTTCCTGCTGCACCTGCTGCGCGAGTCGGGCGAGCAGCCGCATCCCGTGCTGCAGGCCATCCTCGACCACCAGCGGCTGGGCAGGGAGGAGGGGCTGGTCCGCTACCACGCGACCATGGAACACCCGGATCCGGCCGTCGCCGCGATCGGCACCGCCGTGTTCGCGCAGGTGCTGGCCTCGATCGGGTACGACCTGTCGGAGGCGGCCAAGCTGTTCCAGTCGGCGGCCGACGCCGGGGACCCGCTGGCGCTGTCGTACACGGCACTGATCTGCAAGGAAGTGCTGTCCGACGAGGACGAGGCGGTCGCGCTGCTGCGCCGGGCCAGGGCGGAGGGCCACCCGGTGCTGGCGCCGTGGGTGGGGTACGCGCTGGGCGGCCTTGTCATGGAGCACGACCTGGCCGAGGCGCGGGCCGCGTACACGACGGCTTTGGCGAGCGACAACCGCGGGCTGTGGATCGAGGCGGCCGGCCAGCTGTTCACGGTGTACGACCGGCAGGGCGACCTGCTGGCGATTTGCCGGATGCAGGAGAGGCGCATCGAGGAGGAGGACACCGAGGACGGCCGCGGGCGCAACGCCTGGCTGCTCGGGCTGCACCGGGTCAAAGTCGACGATCTCGCCGCCGCGCGGGCGGCCTTCGAGCTGGCCAGGGCGGAGCCGGAGGGGATGGGGCGATTCGCCCTGTGCCTGCTCGACCGGGACTTCGAGGGCGCGGCGGCGGCGTTCGAGGAGGTCGGCGACGAGGGCAACGTTCTCATGTCGAGCATGCTGACCATGCACACCGCGCACGCCTGGGAGCGGCGCAGCGAGATCGCCGCCGCCGACGGGGCGCTCTCCCTGGTGCTCGCCGCCGGCCACCCCAGCTACCGGCAGGAAGCGGGGTGCTACCTCGGCGCGCTGCGTAACGAAGCGGGCGACAAGCGCGGGGCGCTGGAGGCGTGGGAGCAGGTCGCGGACGGCGACAACGAGCGGCTGGCCGCCATGACGCGGTGGGACATCGGGCGGGTGCGGCAGGAGCTCGGGCTGCTGGACGAGGCGGCCGCGGCCTACCGGGCGGCGCTCGAGGGGCTCGACGACAGGCGCAGGAAGGACGCGACCGTGCGGCTCGCCGAGGTGCTCGTGGCGCGCGGGGCGACGGACGAGGCGGGGGAGCTGCTGGCCGGGGAGTTCGGCGAGGCGGGACGGCTCCAGCTCGTGTGCGTGCTGCGCGACCACGGCGACCTGACCGCGGCCCTGTCCCTGCTCACACGGGAATCCCAGGACGCGTGGGAGGCGCAGTTGCTCGGTGAGCTGCTCGCCAGGACCGGCGACGCGGCGGGGGCGCGGGAGGCGTACGAGCGGGCCGTGGCCGCCGACCCGGCGTCCGCGTCCGGCACGCTGGTCGAGGCCGGCAGGCTGCTGGCCGAGGCGGGCGACGCCGAGTACGCCCGCTCCGCTTACGAGCGGGTCGTCGCCCTGGACGACGACGAATGGTTCACGGCCGTCGCCCGGGTCCGGCTCGGCACGGCCTCGGCCAAGGAACGCGGATGGGTGCTGGCCGACGACGGGGACCGGGAGGGCGCGGTCGCGGCGCTGACCGAGTTCGCCGGGTCGGAGCTGATGGCCGAGGTGCTGCTCGCGCTCAACGCCGACGACGCCCGGAGCGTGCGCCGCCTGCTCGCCGCCGCGGACCCGGAGGCCCGGCGGGAACCCCTCGTCGAGACCCTCGAGCGGGCTCGCGGGCTGGACGATCACCGTGCGGCCGCGGCACTCTGCGGGGTCGTCATCGAGCTGGGCGAGCCCGCCCTCGCCGCGCAGGCCGCGCTGGACCTCGGCGTGATCCACGCCGAGCGCGACGACCACTGCAAGGCCGAACTGGCCACCCTCCCCGCCACCGAGCACCCGGAGACGGCCGCGAACGCCTGGCAGAACATCGCCATCGTCCGCCACCGCCGCGGCGACCTCGACGGGGCGATCGAGGCCGCGCGTGCCGCGATGCCCGCCACCGCCGTCGTGCTGGGGGACCTTCTCAACACGCGGGGCGACAGCGCCGGCGTACGCGAGGCGCTGACCGCCGGGGCGGCGGCCGGTGACCTCGAGAGCCTGCGCCACCTGCTCGCCCACCTGCTCATGGAGCAGGACTACGACGCCGTGGCCAAGGAGGCCGAGCAGGCCGTCGGGACCGGCGACCCCGAGACCGTGTCGATGGGCTACTGGGCGTGGGGCGACGCGTACAAGGCCGGGGGCGACCTGGAGAACGCGGCCCGCATGTTCGGGCGGGGCGTGGACACCGGCTTCCCCGCCACCGAGGCGGGCATCCGGGTGGACCTGGCCAAGGCCATGCGAGAGCTGGGCGACGCGGCCGGGGCCGAGCGGGAGGTGCGGCTGGCCATGGAGTCCGGCGTGCCGGACGCGGTGGAGCGGGGCGGCCTGCAGCTCGGCCTCTGGCTGCACGAGGAGGGCGACCAGCTCGGCGCCGCGCGGGCGTTCGCCGCCGCCGCGGGCGCCGGCTCCGACGTGGCGACGAACAACCTGCGCGTGCTCGCCCACCAGGCCGCCGACCGCGGCGAGCACGCCCTGGCCGTGCAGGTCCTTCAGTTGGCGGGCGACGAGGCCGGCGGCGTGGCGCGCGAGCTGGCCGGGCAGTGCGAGGACCCGGCGGCCGTACGGGCGTACCACGAGCTGACGGGACGGGGGCCGTTCACCGAGCTGGAGATCGCCGACCGGCTGGCCGAGCTGGACAGGCCGGCCGAGGCACGGGCGATCTACGAACGGCTCAGCGGGGACGACGACCCGGACGTACGGTTCGTCGCCGGTGGCAGGCTCCTGGACCTGCTCGACGGCGAAGGGGACGACGACGCGTTCTTCGACCTGGCCCAGCGGGCGGCGGCCGACGCCGACAGCCCTATCCGGGGCGTGTTCGGGAGCCTGCTCGGCATGCTGCAGAGCAACCGGGGGGACATGGAGGCGTCGCTGGACACGCTCAGGGAGGCGGCCGCCGGCGGCGAGCCCATCGCGCTGTCCACGCTCGCGCAGACGCTGGTCGAGGCCGGGAAGGTGGACGAGGGGCGGGAGGCGTACCTGCGGGTGCTCGACGCGGGCGACGCCGACCTCGCCGCCCGGGCCATGATCGCGCTCGGGCAGACGTACCACGAGGAGGACGAGGCGCGGGCCCGATCGTGGTACCTGCGAGGGGTCGAGGAGGGCGAGGGGCACATCAGCGCGCTCGCGGCGATGTACCTGGGCGCGCTGGCCAAGCGGAACCGGGACTTCCCCGAGGCGCTCACCTGGTACCAGCGGGTCATCGATGCGGGGGACACGGAGTCGGGACTGGCCGCGGCGCACCTCGGCGAGCTGTGCTACTGGCTCGGCGACCGCGACGGGGCCGTGCGCTACTACGAGCTGACGCTGGGGCTGACCGAGCAGGCCGACCTGGTGGCCGAGGCCGCCTGCCGGCTGGGCGAGATCCGCTACGAGCGAGGCGACCTGGAGCGGGCCCGGCAGTTGCTGATGACCGCCGTGTCGACCGGCGACCCCTCGTTCGCGCCGTCAGCGGAGTCGTTGCTGGCGAAGCTCGGGTGAACTTGCTCTTAATTAAATGACCAACTAGTCTCATCTAGTCAAACAAATGAGGTGAGACTGACATGGTCAGGGCAGGACGGCCCCCACAGGATCCGGCGCGCCAGCTGGAGCGGGCGCACCGGATCCTCGACGCCGCCACCGAGCTGGTTCTGCGCTGGGGCTACGACAAGACCACGATCGACGACGTGTCCAAGCGGGCAGGTGTCGCCAAGGGCACCATCTACCTGCACTGGAAGACACGCGACGACCTCTTCGCCGCGCTGCTGCGCCGCGAGCGCGTGCGCATGCTCGCCGACGTGCGCGGCCGCGGCCCGGCCACGCTGAGCGGGCTGTACGGCGAGCTCGCCCGCGCCCTGCTCGGCCGGCCGCTGCTCAGCGCGTTCATGCGGGGCGACTCCGAGGTGCTCGGCAAGTTCGCCCGCCAGAAGCAGCAGGCCGGGAGCCCGCCGGGGCTGGACGAGCCCCTGGACGCGTACGTGGCCGAGCTGGTCAAGCGCGGCGCGGTGCGCGAGGAGATGGGGGACCACGTCCGCGTGGCCAACTCCGTCCTGTACGGCTTCCTCTTCCTGCCGGACAGCCGGCCCGACGAGCCGCGGCCGTCCGACGACCGGATCGCGGAGCTGGTCGCCGACACCATCGAGCGGGCCATGAGCACGGGCCGCCCCCTGTCCGGCGACGACGCCGACGCCGTCGCCCGGGCCACCCTCGACTTCCTCGACGCCGTGGCGGAGATCGCCCAGCGGAGGCTGGCGGCCTCCATGGGCGGTTCGAAGAGCTCAAGGAGCGTATGACGTGAAGGCCGTACTCCCTCTCGACGACGCGGCGGCCGACCTCGCGACCGTGGGCGGCAAGGGCGCATCGCTGGCCAGGCTGACCAGGGCCGGGCTGCCCGTTCCAGGTGGTTTCCACATCACGACCGAGGCCTACCGGGCGTTCGTGTCGGCGTTCCGCGACGAGATCCCGCACGCTCAGGACGCGCGGCGGCTGTTCGCCGAGCACGACATGCCCGCCGAGATCGCCGCGGACATCCGCCGGGCGTACGAGGCGCTCGGCGACGACGTGCCGGTGGCCGTGCGCTCGTCGGCCACCGCCGAGGACCTGCCGGACATGTCGTTCGCCGGCCAGCAGGACACCTATCTCAACATCAGCGGCGACGCCCTGCTGGACGCGGTCAAGCGCTGCTGGGCCTCGCTGTGGAACCCGCGCGCCATCGCCTACCGCGAGCAGAACGGCGTCCCCCACGACGACGTGGCGCTGGCCGTGGTGGTCCAGGAGCTGGTGGACGCGGACGCGGCAGGAATCATGTTCACCGCGAACCCGGTCACCGGCGCCCGCGACGAGACCGTCATCAACGCCTCCTGGGGGCTCGGCGAGGCGGTCGTCGGCGGCCAGGTCACCCCCGACACGATCGTGGTGTCCGGCGGCGCCGTCACCCAGTCGCAGGTCGGCGACAAGACGGTCATGACCGTCCGCACCCCCGACGGCACCCGCGAGCAGCCCGTGCCGGCGGAGCTGCGCGGCAAGGCCGTGCTCGAGGCGGCGCAGGCCGTGGAGCTCGCCGCGCTCGGCACGCGCATCCAGGCCCTGTACGGCACTCCGATGGACGTGGAGTGGGCCAGGCGCGGCAGCGCGTTCGCCGTCGTCCAGGCCCGCCCCATCACCGGCATCAAGCCGCAGGTCGAGGAGTGGAACGACAGCCTCAAGGGCGAATACCTGTGGACCGGCGGCAACCTGGGCGAGGCCATCCCCGACGTGATGACGCCGATCACGTGGTCGTTCGTGCGCCTGTTCATCAACGAGGCGATGTCCGCCTCGACCCTGCCCGGCTTCGACCTGGTCGGCAACATCGGCGGCCGCTTCTACATGAACCTGAGCGTCGTCCACTCCATCGCCGGGGCCCTGGGCATGCGCGGCAGGCTGAGCGCGGTCGAGCAGGTCTTCGGCAAGCTGCCGCCGGCGCTGGACGTGCCGCAGGTGCCGGTGTCGCGCTGGGAGATCATCAAACGCGTCCTGCCCATGGCGATCGGCCTCCAGCGCCGCGTACGCCGCAACCTCAAGGGCATGCGCGCGTTCCTGGCCACCTCGCAGCGGCGGTGCGAGGAGCTGCGCGCCACGATCGCCGCCACCGGCTCCGGCCCCGAACTGGCCGACCTGTGGGAGCGCGAGATCAGGCCCCACATGGTCACCTCCTGCCGCATGCTCGAGGCCGCCGGCCGCCAGGGCGGCGCCACCCTGGTCTGGACCCGTGACCGGCTGCGCAAGATGATCGGCGAGGTCGCTGCCGAGGCCATGCTGACCGGCGTGAACGCCGACGGCGAGCTGGCCAGCCTGGGCCCGGTGACGGGCCTGTCCAGGCTCGCCCGCGGGGAGATCACCAGGGACGAGTTCGCCCGCACGTACGGGCATCGCGGCCCCCACGAGTTCGAGGTGTCGATCCCGCGGCCCGGCGAGGACCCCGGCTGGATCGACGCCCAGCTCGTGGGCCTGCGCGACCTGCGCGCCGACACCGAGGCACTGCTCGCGCGGCAGGGCAAGGCCAGGGAGGAGGCGTGGGCACGCTTCGCCGAGCGCTATCCGCGCCAGGAGGCCAAGATGCGCGCCAGGGTCCAGCGCTGGAACGCGGTCGTGCGCGACCGCGAGTCCACGCGCTCGGAGAACATGCGGGCGTTCTGGGTGCTGCGGGCGTTCGCCGTACGGGCGGGGGAACTGTCGGGCCAGGGCGACGAGGTGTTCTTCCTCTACCTGGACGAGCTGCTGGCCCTGCTGCGCGGCGACCGGTCCGTGCTGGAGAAGGTGCCGGTACGGCGGGCCACCTACGAGCAGTACGCCGCACTGCCGGCCTACCCCGCGCTGATCGTCGGCCACTTCGACCCCGTGCGCTGGGCCGCCGACCCCGGCCGGCGGAACGACGTCTACGACGCGCGCGGCCCCGGCGTGCCCGTGAGCGACACCGTGGAGGGCTTCCCCGGCGCTCCGGGGATCGTGGAGGGCATCGCCCGCGTGATCTCAGGGCCGGAGGAGGGCGATCGGCTCAAGCCGGGCGAGATCCTCGTCACGACGCTGACGAACGTGGGCTGGACCCCGATGTTCCCGCGTGCCGCCGCCGTGGTGACCGACATGGGCGCACCGCTGTCCCACGCCTCGATCGTGGCGCGCGAGCTGGGCATCCCCGCCGTGGTCGGCACCGGCAACGCCACCATGCGCCTGCACGACGGCGACCGGATCAGGGTGGACGGCGCGCGGGGCACGGTCGAGTTGCTCGGCTGAAAGACTCCGCCAAGCCGTCCCTCGTCGCGGAGCTGGCGCGCCGGCAGCGCCCGCTGGGGATGAGTCCGGCTAGCCGCCGACGTGGATGCCCGGCCGCTTGGCGGGGTCGGGTTCACCCTTGCGGATGATCTCGCGTACGACCGGCGCCGTGTCGCCGCGCCCGAGGATGAGGTAGCGGAAGAGGTGCATCAGCGGCGAGCCCTCCGCCCACTCGAAGTAGCAGTGCGGCCGGACGCCGGTGGCGTCGCGCAGGGCCAGCAGGACGGCGGCGATGGCGTTGGGTGCCGCGGGGCTCTCCGCGCGCAGCACGCGGTGCCCGTCCACCTCGACGCCGCGCACGTGGAGCGCGTTGCTGAAGTCGGACGGGTCGATGACGTCGACCTCCATGAAGAGGATGTCGGCCCGCCCGGGGACCGGGTTCATGCCGCGCTGCTCGCTCTCCTTGGCCTCGTACTCGGCCTTGTCGCCGGTCTGGCGGCGGTTGGCGATGATGTTGAGCGCGCCGTCGTACTCGATCGAGTCGGCGATGAACCGCCGCGCCGCCTTGTCGAACTCGATCCGGTCCGCCCGCAGCTCGGTCGTGCGGGAGACGCGCGAGACCAGCGAGATGGCGATGATGCCCAGGATGAACAGCGCCGAGATGGCGATGCCGTCCGGCTTCTCCCTGATGTTCTCCACCAGCGCGTAGAGCAGCACCAGGGTGAGCACGGAGAAGCCCGCGACGGCCGGCCGCTGGCCCTTGCGGATGGCCGAGATCGTCACCGCGAACGCGCCGGAGACCATCATGGCCAGGATGCCCGTGGCGTACGCGCCGGCCTGGGCGTCCACGTCGGCGTCGAACGCGATGGTGAGCACCACGCAGATGCCCGTGTAGACGAGCACCACCGGCCGCACCGCGCGGCCCCAGTCCGGCGCCATGCCGTAGGAGGGCAGGTAGCGCGGCACGATGTTGATCAGACCGGCCATCGCGGACGCACCGGCGAACCACAGGATGAGGATCGTGCTGATGTCGTACACCGTGCCGAACACCTCGCCGAGCCGCTCGTGCGCGAGATACGCGAGCGCCCTGCCGTTGGCCTCGCCGCCCGGCTTGAACTGCTCGGCCGGGATGAGCACCGTGGTCACGAAGCTGGTCGCGATGAGGTAGACGCTCATGATGAGCGCGGCAGACGTCAGCAGCTTGCGCGTGTTGGCGATGCGCGAACCCAGCCGCCGCTCGGGGGTCTCGCCCTCGGCGGCCACCAGCGGCATCATGCTGACGCCCGTCTCGAACCCCGACAGCCCCAGCACCAGCAGCGGGAAGGCCAGCACGGCGGGGCCGATGAGGCCGCCGAAGCCGCCCGTCCCACTGGTCAGCGCCTCGGTCCAGCGGGAGATCGCGTCAGGGGACGAGATGACCTCCGTCAGCCCGACGGCGACGACGACGGCGTTCAGGATCAGGAAGACGGCGACGAGCGGGATCGCCACGCCGACCGCCTCGCTGAAGCCGAGCAGGAACACGCCGCCCAGGATCAGCAGCAGCACCACGGTCAGGATGACCTCGTGACCGTGCAGGAAGCTCGGGAAGTACGGGTTCTCCACGACGTGCACGGACGCGTCCGCCGCCGACAGGGTGATCGTGATGATCCACGACGTCGCCACGAACCCCAGCAGCACGAGCACGAACACCTTGCCCCGCCAGAACGGCAGCAGCCGCTCCAGCATCGCCACGGACCCCTGCCCGTGCGGGCTCTCCCGCGCCACCCTCCGGTACATCGGCAGCATGCCGAGCAGCGTCAGCGCCACGATGAGCAGCGTGGCCAGCGGCGACAGCGCCCCGGCCGCCAGGGCGGCGATGCCGGGGAGGTAGGCCAGCGTCGAGAAGTAGTCGACGCCGGTCAGGCACATGACCTTCCACCAGGCCTGCGGCTCCGCGTGCGCCTCGGTCGTCTCGGGGCCCGTCGGCTGCACACGAAGCTGCAGCAGCCAGCGGGCCAGGGGGTTTGACGGAGGCGCAGGACGAGTCGGGGTCTCCACGACCGCCGGGACCGTAGGCCCACCGGTACCGCTCACCGGATCTTCCTCTCTGACAAAGGACGGACACCACCCTAGGGGGTCGCGCAGGACAACGCGGCTGGCGTGACGATTCCGGCCACATCGGCGCGAACCGGCCTCGGCGGGGAGGGCCGCAGGACGGCGCGCCGGTAAATCGGTTGCCCGTGCCGACCGGGCTCTGGTGCGCTGACCTGGAGTCAGAACGACCCGAGGAGCAGGAAATGCGAGCAACGCTCATGTCCCCCGAGGAAGGAAGAGCCGTCTATCTAGAGGACATGACGTTCGTTGCGTATGCTCAATTTGGGGATCTTGGCGCATGTAGACGCCGGTAAGACCAGCCTGACCGAGCGGCTGCTGTATGCCGCCGGAGCCATCGACGAGGTCGGCAGCGTCGACGACGGCAGCACCCAGACCGATTCGCTGGCCCTGGAGCGCCAGCGCGGCATCACGATCAAGTCGGCGGTGGTCTCGTTCGTCATCGGCGACACCACGGTCAACCTGATCGACACGCCGGGCCACCCCGACTTCATCGCCGAGGTGGAGCGGGTGCTGAGCGTGCTCGACGGCGCCGTGCTGGTCGTCTCGGCCGTTGAGGGCGTGCAGGCCCAGACCCGCGTGCTCATGCGCACCCTGCGCCGGCTCGGCATCCCCACGCTCGTCTTCGTGAACAAGATCGACCGTCGCGGTGCCCGCCATGACGGGATATTGCGTGAAATCTCGGAGAAGCTGCCCGTGGCCGCCGTCGCCATGGGGGCCACCGCCGGGCTGGGCACGAGTGCCGCCTCCTTCACACCGTTCAAGGGGGCGGCGAACTTCCTGGAGGTGCTGGCGGAGCAGAGCGACGCGCTGCTGGCCGCGTACGTGCACGACGAGGAGCCGATCTCGGACGCCAGGCTCCGCGCCGAGCTGGTGGCGCAGACGGGCCAGGCGCTGGCACACCCGGTGTTCTTCGGTTCGGCGATCACGGGCGCGGGCGTGGACGCGCTCATGGCCGGGATCGAGGAGCTGCTCCCCGCCGCCCAGGGCGACCCCGGCGGGCCGCTCTCGGGCACCGTCTTCAAGGTCGAGCGCGGCGATGCCGGGGAGAAGATCGCGTACGTGCGGATGTTCTCGGGCACGGTACGCACCCGCGACCGCCTGCGGCTCGAGGACGGGCGTGCGGGGAAGGTCACGGCGATCAGCGTGTTCGACCGGGGTACGGCGGCGCGCGAGTCAGAGGTCACCGCGGGCCGGATCGCCCGCCTCTGGGGCCTGGCCGACGTCCGGATCGGCGACGCGATCGGCCTGCCCAGGAAGGCCGAGCCGCAGGGCCACTTCGCGCCGCCGACCCTGGAGACGGTCGTGGTCCCGCGCGACCACGCCGACAAGGGCGCGCTCCACCTCGCGCTCGCCCAGCTCGCCGAGCAGGATCCGCTGATCGGCCTGCGCCAGGACGACCTGCGGCAGGAGGTCTCCGTCTCCCTCTACGGCGAGGTGCAGAAGGAGGTCATCCAGGCCACGCTCATGAACGACTTCGGCCTGGACGTCACCTTCCGTGAAACGACCACGATCTGCGTCGAACGCCTCATCGGCAGCGGCGAAGCCGTCGAGCTGATCGGCAAGGACCCCAACCCGTTCCTCGCGACCGTCGGCCTGCGCGTCGAGCCAGGGCCGCCGAGCAGCGGAGTGGAGTTCCGGCTGGAGGTCGAGCTGGGCTCGCTGCCGTACTCGTTCATGAAGACGATCGAGGAGACGGTACGCGAGACGCTCCGGCAGGGCCTGCACGGCTGGCAGGTCGAGGACTGCGTGGTCACCCTGACCCGCTCCGGCTACTGGGCCAAGCAGAGCCACTCCGGCGGCGTGTTCGACAAGAGCATGTCCAGCACCGCCGGCGACTTCCGCAACCTCACCCCGCTGGTCCTGATGAGCGCGCTGAAGCGGGCCGGGACCAGGGTGTTCGAGCCGATGCACCGCTTCCGGCTCGAGCTGCCCGCTGACACGCTCGGCCCCCTGCTGCCCGTGCTGGCCCGCCTGGGCGCCGTCCCCCTGACGCGGACGCCGGGCCTGGTGGAGGGCGAGATCCCGGCGGCGCAGGTGCACGATCTTGAGCGGCAGCTCCCGGGGCTGACCCGCGGCGAGGGCGTGCTGGAGTGCGACTTCCACCGCTACCAGCCCGTACGCGGCCCGGCCCCGGAGCGCCCGCGCACCGATCACAACCCGCTCAACAGGAAGGAGTATCTCCTGCACGTGGTGCGCAGGGTCTAGGCGCCGTCCTTGTCGGAGTCGGCGGAGAAGACGATGACGCCGAGGTAGCCGTCGTCCTCCTTGGTGACCTTCATGAGCATGCTGTCGTCGTAGATGTTGTCGTTGTCGTTGAACGTGTCGCGTCCCGAGTGCCCGGAGTACGGCGACATCGCCATGACCTTGCTGTTGAGCGACTCGTCGAACATCAGCTGCGTGGTCAGCACGCGCTGGTTGCTGAAGTGGACCATGGCGTGGACGTGGATCGTGCGACCCCGGTACCAGCCCGGCCAGATCGTGGTGAACTCCACGATGCCGTCGCTGTTGGTGACCTGGGCGCCGCGCAGGTAGCGCTTGTCGTCGGTGGGCGTGAGATCCGCCATGTCGCCGCCGCCGTCGCCCGTGCCGCCGCTCGGCGGGGCGCCGGTGGGGGCGCCGCTCGGGGGATTGCCGGGCGGGTTCCCGCTGGGTTGGTTGCCGCCGCCCCCGCCCGTGGACTGCGCCTCGGCGCCCGAGTAGAGCCCGGCCGCGTCGCAGTGCCAGATCTCCACCACCGTGTTGCCGAGCGGCTTGCACGTCTCGCTGTCCTGGACCTTGATGGCCACCCGCAGCCGTACGCCCTGCCTGTCCTCGCGGATGTCGCTGCGGATCTTGTCGGCGTCGAAGTAGTAGGGGCCCTGCGTCGTGGTGCTGGTCAGCTTGCAGGTGCCGGCCCCGGTGAACAGCGCGGTGAGGTCCTTGGCCGTGGTCGCCGTGGGCGTGACGCTCGCTCCCGTGGACGTGGTGACGGTCGCGGTGCCCTCGGTGCTGGCGCAGGCCGCCAGCAGGCTGCCGAGTCCGAGCGAGCTGATACCCGCGAACAGCCTCCGACGGCTGACCCGCTGGCCTTCGTGATCGTGTCCCACTGTGTTTCCTTCTGAGGGGTGTTCCGTTGCTTCGGAACCTCACGGTACGGGGCGGGCCCTTGACGTCCCCTTTGTGCTGCATGAACGTTTCATGAGTTCATCGAAAGCCTTTTCGGCGATATGAAACTGTAACTGAGCTACTCCCTAGCTGATCAGCGAAGGTGAACGCAAAGATCCGCAGTTCACAGTGTATGTGCGTGGTCGCGGCGGGCGATTGACAGTCCCTGGTCAGCCGTTCTACGTTCCCGAAAACCTTTTAGGTAGACCGCTTCGATCCCTGTTAGCGCTAACACTAGCAATCGCTGGATTGTAAGGGGCGAACTCATGAGACGACGCTGGGCAGCGGCCCTCACCGCGGCACTCGTGCTCATCCTCGGCAATGCCACGCCCGCGAACGCGGGCGCGCCGATCACCACCGCGATCTACACGGCCGACCCGGCCGCGCTGGTCGTCGGCGACACCCTGTACCTCTACACCGGCCACGACGAGGCCCCGCCGGGCGGCACGAACTTCGTCATGCGCGACTGGCACGTCTTCACCTCGACCGACGCCACCAACTTCACCGACCAGGGCGCCAAGCTCTCGATCTCGAACTTCTCCTGGGCGGGCGCCGACGCCTGGGCAGGCGAGGTCGAGCGCGGCGCGGACGGCAAGTACTACTGGTACGTCCCGGTCAACGGCAACGGCGCCGGCTGGATGGACATCGGCGTGGCCGTCGGCGACAGCCCGCTCGGCCCGTTCCGCGACGCCAAGGGCGGCCCGCTGATCAGCGACAGCACCCCCAACTCCTCCCCGCTCAACATCGACCCGACCGTCTTCACCGACGACGACGGCCAGGTCTACATGTACTGGGGCTCCTACTACGGCCTGCGCGCGGTCAAGCTCAACGCCAACATGACCTCCACCCAGGGCTCGGTGGTCACGCCGAGCGGCGTGTCGAACTTCTGGGAGGCCCCCTGGATGTTCAAGCGCAACGGCGTCTACTACCTCGCCTACTCGGCGAACGACTCGGCCTGCTCGGCGCCGGGCTACGCCTGCATCCGCTACGCCACCGCGAGCAACCCGCTCGGTCCGTGGACGCACCGGGGCGTCGTGCTCGACCAGGTCAGCTCGACCACCAACCACCCGGCGATCATCGAGTACAAGGGCCAGTGGTACATGGTCTACCACAACGCCGCCGCCCCGGGCGGGGGCAACTTCCGCCGCTCGGTGACCATCGACAAGCTCTACTTCAACGCCGACGGCACCATGCAGAAGGTCGTCCAGACCGGCGGGCCCACCACTCCGGGCAACCTGGCGGCCAGCGCCACCCCGTCCACCTCCTACGTCTCGCCGTGGGAGACGCTCGCCGCGGTCAACGACGGCTACACCCCGGCGAACTCGGCCGACCACAGCCACGGCGCCTACGGCAACTGGGACCACCAGGGCACCGAGTGGATCGAGTACCGCTGGTCCAGCGCCCAGAACATCTCGAGGATCCAGACCTACTGGTTCGACGACGACCTGGGCATCGACCTGCCGGCCTCGTGCCAGGTGCAGTACTGGAACGGCAGCGCCTACGTCAACGTGCCCGGCCAGTCCTCCTGCGGCGTGGCGGGCAACACCTTCAACACCACGACGTTCACCTCGGTCAACACGACCCGGCTGCGGCTGAACATCACCTCCAAGTCCGGATACTCGACCGGCGTGCTCGAATGGAGGGCCTTCTCATGAGGCGTGTCTTAGTCGCCCTGCTCCTCGTCATGGGTCTGGTGGCGTTACCGGCTCACGCCGACCAGACCATCGGCTTCCCGACGTTCAACGGCCCGGCCGTCCCCACGCCGCCGGGGTCGTACACGACCGGCAACATGATGCAGGCCATCTACAACGCCGAGAGCTCCGGCACCGACTTCTGGATGGACCGGCTGCTGGCCCGCTCGGGCAACGACCCGGCCGGCACGTGGCTCATGTCGCGCGGACGTGCGCTGTTCATGAAGACCCACACGCCCGGCACGCTGGGCTTCGCCGGTCAGGCGGCGTACTGGGAGAGCATCAGCAACAACAACGCCTTCACCGTCGCCGTCACCCCCGGCACCTTCACCGAGCAGGTGAACTCGCGCTGGCAGGCGCCCAGCTACTGGAAGAGCCGGCACACCAGCGGCTCCATCACCGTTGACCAGACGAAGTTCATCACCGAGAACAACGTGGCCGTGGCCAACCTGGCCATCACCAACGGCGGCTCCGCCTCGACGACGCTGCAGCTGCGGGCCACCTCGCCGTACGCCACCACCGGCAGCGGCAGCGAGCTGACCGGCCAGGTGAACGCCTACAACAACCTCACCACGCTCTACCCGAGGCTCACCGGCGACGGGTTCACGGTCTCCAGCGGCGGCCTCAACAGGTCCGTGACGGTCGCGGCGGGAGCGACGGTCACCGTCAAGGTCGTCATGGGGTTCGTCACGAACGAGATCCCGGCCTCCCGCACCGACTACGACGCCTACGCCGGCTACACGCCCGCCACCGCGTTCGCCACGCACGTGCGCGCCTACAACAAGTGGTGGGCCGACAACATCCCCTACATCGACGTGCCCGAGCCGGCCATCAAGAAGAACATCTACTACCGCTGGTGGCTGATGCGCTTCAACCACCTCGACGCCGACATCCCCGGGCAGACGTTCCAGTTCCCCACCTCCGTCGAGGGCGCGCTGGGCTACAACAACGCGATCGTGCTGACCCAGCCCATGCACATCGACGACCTCAAGTACCTGCGTAACCCGATCTACGGGTACGGCGACTGGCTGAGCGTCGGCCAGGTCTCCAAGAACGGCCGCTTCGTGGACAACCCGGGCGACCCGGAGAACTGGTCGAACAGCTACACGCAGTACATCGGCGAGGCGGCCTGGAAGAGCTACCAGATCCACGGCGGCCAGCCCGCCATCGCCGCGAACCTGGCCCGCTACGCCGAGCAGGACGTCAAGGGCCAGCTGTCCTACTACGACACCGACAACAACAAGCTCATCGAGTACGACTGGGGCGCCCTGACGGGCAACGACGCCGACGCCGTGTCCTTCCACTGGAAGTCGGGGCGCATGGACCGCGCCGAGGCCGCCTACCAGTACAGCGGGGCGCTGGCCGCCGCGCAGGCGTACGAGGCGATCGGCAACACGGCCAAGGCCAACGAGATGCGCACGCTGGCCACGCAGATCCAGAACGCCATCGTGAACGTGCTGTGGAACCCGAACAGGCAGCTGTTCGAGCACCGGCTGAAGTCCACCAACGAATGGGTGCCGTGGAAGGAGATCAACAACTACTACCCGTTCGCCGTCGGTGCGATCCCCAACACCGCCGCCTACAAGCAGGCCCTGCGCCTCTTCGACGATCCGGCGCAGTATCCGATCTTCCCCTTCTACACCGCCAACCAGGCCGACAAGGCGGCCTCGGGCACCGGCAGCAACAACTTCTCCACGATCAACTCCACCGTGCAGTTCCGCCTGCTCTCCTCGGTGCTGCGGAACTATTCCAACGAGTGGATCGACACGACCTGGTACAAGAAGCTGCTCTACTGGAACGCCTGGGCGCAGTACATCAACGGCAACACCCAGTATCCGGACGCCAACGAGTTCTGGGCGGACTGGAACGGCTCGTCGATCACGTACCGCTCGTGGATCCACCACAACATCCTGGGCAGCAGCAACTGGACCGTGATCGAGGACGTCGCCGGGCTGCGGCCGCGCAACGACGCCAAGGTGGAGCTCTCGCCGATCAACATCGGCTGGTCCCACTTCACCGTCAACAACCTGCGCTACCGCAACGCCGACCTGACCATCGTCTGGGACGACCCGGCTGACGGCGTCGTGCGCTACCCGGGCGTGCCCGAGGGCTACTCGATCTTCATCAACGGCAGCCGGGCGGCCACGGTGTCGTCGCTGGTGCCGTTCACGTGGGACCCGGCCACCGGCAACGTCACCACCAGTGGGACCGTCACGCACCACGTGGCCGTGTCCGGGCTCCAGTCGCCCACCCAGGTCGTCCACTCCAGCGCCCGCATGGTCGACATGCTGGCCAAGGCGGGCGTCGACCTGACCGACAACCTCACCAACCTCGCCGCCGACGCCACCGTCACCGCTTCCACCACCGCCTCGGGCAGCTCCACGGCGGGGGCGAAGGACGGGTTCCCGATCAACGAGCCGTTCTGGGGCGGCACCACCGCGGGGCAGGACTGGTACGAGCTGAACTTCGGCGCGACCCGCACGTTCAACGAGGTCCGGCTCTACTTCAAGGACAGCCGGCCGGCCAGCTCGACCTACCGGGCGCCGGCGTCCTACACCATCCAGTACCACAACGGCAGCGCCTGGGTGGACGTGCCCGGCCAGGCCAAGACCCCGGCCGCGCCGCGGGCCAACTACAACGTCGTCCAGTTCTCCGCGATCAACGCGCAGCGGATGCGGGTGCTGGCCACGGCGGCCTCCGGCGCCAGGACCGGGCTCACCGAGGTCAAGGTCCACAACCGGGGCGGCGTGCAACCGCCCCAGAACCCCAACCTGGCGCTGTCGGCCACGCCGTCGGCGTCGTACACCTCGTCGTGGGAGAGCGTGGCCGCGGTCAACGACGGGATCGACCCGCCGTCGTCCAACGACACCGTCAACCCGCGCTGGGGCTGCTGGCCGGAGACGGGGCAGCAGTGGGTGGACCTCACCTGGTCCTCGGCCCAGTCCCTGAAGCGGGCCGAGGTGTACTTCTTCGACGACGACGAGGGGATCGACATGCCGGCGTCGTGGAAGCTGCAGTACTGGAACGGCAGCGCGTACGTGGACGTGCCGGGCGCGTCGGCGTACACGCTGAACAAGAACGCCTACAACAGCCTCACCTTCACCGCCACGAGCACGACCCGCCTGCGGGTGCTGCTCACCGGTAACGGCAGCAACTCCGTGGGCCTTCTGGAGGTCAAGGCCTACGCCAGCTGACGCCGCGGCAGGGGGCGTGCTCCCACGGCACGCCCCCTGCCGCTGCCGGCGACCAGGACGATCTGCGTCATGTCCGTCAGCCCCGCTGGTAGTCGGTGCCGAGCGTGACGTCGCGCCACGCCTCGAACCCGGTCCTGAGCGCGTCGAGGCGGGCGCAGGCGATGTCGTAGGCGGCCTGGCCCAGCAGCAGGCGCAGCGGCGGCTCGCCGGCCTGGACCGCGGCGATGATCGCCTCCGCCGCGCGCTCCGGGTCGCCTGGCTGGTGGCCGTAGGTGGCCAGGGTGGAGGTACGGCGCACACCCGCGGTCTCCGCGTAGTCGTCGATGCGGACCGGGGACTGGCGCATGGAAGGCCCGGGCCAGTTCGTACGGAAGGCCGCCGGCTCGACGATCGTGACCTTGATGCCCAGCGCCGCGACCTCGGCCGCCAGCGATTCGGAGATGCCCTCGACGGCGAACTTGGTGGCGTGGTAGTACCCGGTCGCCCCGAACGCCGCCAGGCCGCCGAGCGAGGAGATGTTCACGACGTGGCCGCTCCTGCGGGCGCGCATGCCCGGCAGCACGGCCTTGGTGACGTCGATCAGCCCGAACACGTTGGTGTCGAACAACGCGCGGACCTCGTCGTCCTGGCCTTCCTCGACGGCCGCCAGGTAGCCGTAACCTGCGTTGTTGACCAGGACGTCGATGCGGCCGAAGGCGGAGTCCGCCTGCTTGACCGCCTCCGCGATCTGGGCCTTGTCGGTGACGTCGAGCGGGAGGGCCACGGCCCGGTCGCCGTGCTCGGCGACGAGGCCGGCCACCTGCCGGGGGTCGCGGGCGGTGACCGCCGCGCGCCAGCCGCGTTCCAGCACGGCGGTGGCCAGCGCGCGGCCCAGGCCGGTGGAGCAGCCGGTGATGAACCAAACGGACATGAGTTGTATATCTCCAGGTAGATGGGCATGGCGAAACAGCGCCTCGGCCAACATTCGGCCAGGTGCGATCGGGCCGACCGGGAGTTAGCGTGGAGCCATGAGGCTCGTCGGGCTCGTCATCGCCTGCGCCGGGCTGCTGCTCGCGGCACTGACCGGCGACTTGATCGGCATCGCGGTGGGATTGGCGATGGTGGTGACCGGCTCGGTCATCTACGTCACTCACCACGACGGCACCGTCTTCTGACACCCGCCTCAGCGAAGGCGGCCCGCTCCGGCTCCCGCGGGGACGAGGGCGCGCAGCGCCCGGGGCGGGTGGACGCGGGTGAACAGCGCCGGAGTCCGGCCTGCGCCCGAACCGACGGCCGTGCCGTTCGCGGCGTTGTACGCGGCGTTGTACGCGGCCACCAGGTCGGCGAAGGCGTTGCTCTCGGCGTAGACCTTGGAGCCGAAGCCCACACCGATGCTGTACGCGTGGTAGATCGCCCCATTCGACAGCGGGATGCCCTTGGCATCGCCGATCAAGTCCTTGCAAGGCCATCCGGTTATCGAGCCGCTTGCGTCCCGGATGACGCAACCGCCGCTGATGCTTGGGCACCCGGATCCGGCGGGCGATCAGGGCCCGCGGCCACTCCTCGAACGAGCAGGCCGCTCTCAGATGCGTCTACATGGCGATCACGAGCCTGGATCCGACCGGCAAGGGTCGCAAGCGCTGGATCATCCTGTGGGAAGCCGCGCTCAACCTCTTCGCCATCGTCTCCGAAGGCCGCCTCACCCCCGCCAACCGATGAACCGGCAGTTGTCAACGGCCAAGTGCGTGCCGCCGGCGCCCGCGTCCGCCGGCGCGGAGTTGAGCGCTTGCAAGGTCATGGCCGCGCCCAGCAGGGCGGGGACGACGCAGATTTGCGGAACATCAAGGCTCCTGATCTTTCGGCGCGGAGCGACGCCTTCCATGATACACAATTCTAGAGCGCATGCTCTGTTATTGTGGCCGACGTGCCTCGCCCTCGAGTTCACGATCTTGATTGGTACCTGGACGTCGCCGAGCAGCTGGTGGCCGACGGCGGTCCGGAGCGGTTCGCATGGACAATAATAGAGCGCGTGCTCCATTATGGGGTACCGTTGCCCTTGGCGCCGACGGCGCGAGGGATGCCTGTCGCCGGGCCGATGCTTTCCTGATGGTCAGGAGAGACGTGCCGACATCATGGCCGGGCTGGCGAGCATGTGCTGCGGCTCGCCGGCACCATCACCACGGCGAGCAAGCTTGGGCATCATGCCCAGGAAGGTGCGCGGTCACGGTCGGCGCACCGTCGTCGCGCCTACGACGCCGTTATCAACATGTCAATCTCGTGATGCACGAGGTCGTTCGAGGATCGTCTTCTGCCTCAGCTGAGAATCGCAGAGGTAAGGCCCCGGATAAAACAATCGATAGGAGCATGACACGTGAAGCGTAAGACCACCCTCGCCGTCGCCGCGCTGTTGCTGAGCGCCACAAGCCTGATCGGCTCGACTGCGACCGCTCATGCCAGCTCGGCCGCACCCGACTGTCCTGCGTTCTGCATATACGAGCATGACGACTTCAACTTCTGGGGCGGGCGTTTGGTGGTGTTTTGGCCAGAAGGCCCCTGCCGGACCGTGCACAGCAGCAGGAACAACATGGCGAGCTCGATGATAAATAATACGAACCGATCCGTACGGCTGTATGACCGCAAGAATTGCGCCGGCCCGGTGGGCTACACCGCCAAGCGCAACAGCAACGATAAGGACTTCACCAACAACGGCTTCGACAACAAGCTGAGCTCGATGAGATAGTCGTCGCGCCAGAAGGGGCGGAGTGTGCACTCAGCGGCATCGCCGCCACACTCCGCCCATGTTTCACAGGAGCTCAACGTGCCCGTTCGGCTGAGTAGCGCTGTTCTCGTTCTCGTCGTCGCAGCCAATGGTTGCTCGGCGGCGACGGCAGGTTCCCCCTCCGAAAGCGGGACGAGGACAGCTTCCGTCACGAACGTTCCGCCCGCGGGGGAAGAAGCGCGAAAGCTCGTTGTCCCGTTCGACGCGTACAACTTCTCCCCGGCCGAGATCATGACGATCGAGGCCGCGCAGGATCTCCTCATCCGTGACTGCATGCGCGGCAAGGGGGTGAAGTGGAAACTCTTGCCCCTCCCGGCCGAGGACGACATCGAACCGCAGAACCGCCGCCGTTACGGCGTCATCGAGCCGCAAATCGCCCGGTTCTTCGGCTACCATGCCCCGCTCGACCGGCCATCGGTGGCTCGGTACAACGCGGAACGGGACGACCGGTTGAGGGAACTGTCGCCTGCAGCGCGGCGTGCCGCTTACGGCGACCCCGCCAATGATGTGGAAGGGTGTTCGGACAAAGCCCAGGCACACCTTTTGCAGGACACTCCGGAGACCGACGCATCCTTGTTCAACACGCTTATCAGGCAGACTTTTGACCGATCCCAGCGTGATGGAGATGTCGTGCGGGCCTTCCGTGCCTGGAGCGCATGCGTGCAGAAAAAAGGGTTTCCGTACCCAGACCCGCTCGCGGCCATCACCGATGAGCGGTGGATGAAGACCGAGCGGCCCTCCCGTCAGGAAATCATGGCGGCGGAGACGGACGTGTGGTGCAAAAAGAAGAGTGATCTTGTGTCCATCTGGGCCGCGACGGAGAAACGCATTCAGCAAGACGCCGTTCATACGCACGCAGAGTATTTTCGGACACTCAAGACCCGCAAGGATCGGCAACTCGAGGCCGCCCGCCGGGTCCTCGCCCGCGGGTGAAGGCCCAACCGGCCCGAGGCAGGCGGCCAAGCCCAGGGCTTCGTTGATGGCTGCACCCGTTGGGAGCGCGCCTTTCACATAGATGATCTCGGGGTGTTGCCGGCCGGGTTCCCGAGCGCGGCCACGAGCTCGGCCCTGGTCCTGACGACGTGGACGTCCTCGGGGCGGGCGGCCGAGCCGCCGGTGGTGCCGGTGGTGGCCGACGCCCAGCCGTCATCGCGCGGGAGCACCTCGCGGCCGGGCTCGCGCGGGATTGGGCGGTGCCGGCGGACCGGGCTCCAGCCGTCGCCGCCCGCCAGGTACTTCTCGGGGGTGAAGTCGGGGGCGCTGATCGTGTACGAGGCGCTGCCGGAGGTGCCGTACGGTCCCGAGCCGTCCGGCTTCTGCGTAGCCGCGGAGGCGTCGAACGTGAGCACCACCTCGCGGGGGTCCCGCGTGTCGCCGACCAGGGAGATGTGCGGTTTGTCGGCCGGGATGACGACCTGCTGCCGGTAGGTGCCCTTGCGGACCAGGATGATGACCGGCCGGGTGTTGCCTGCCGGGACGGCGTTGACCGCGTCCTGCACGGTCGCATGATCGCCCGAGCCGTCGGCCGCGACCACGATGGTGGTGGTGTGGCCCGTGGCCGCCACGGGTGGCGCCGTCAGGGCGATCAGGGGGAGCAACAGCAGCAGTCGCATGGCAACCTCGCCCAGTAAATGGCGGCAATCGGTTGCACGAAATGCGTGCCCAATACCCTCACTCCGTCAATACTCTGCAGTGAAATTGCACTATTGCTGCAACAATCGATTGCAAGATTCCGGCCGATCTTGACCGCCGGAGCGCGCCGCCTCTACAGTCCGCCTGATATTTATCGGCGTTTCCCTGAAACTTTCATCGGGAGCATCGTGCGCACCCTCAGAGCCCTGGTGGCCGCCGCCCTGTTATGCCTCGTGCCCGCGATGCCCGCGCACGCCGCGGCGGACCTCACGTACGACTTCGAGGACGGCACCGCGCAGGACTGGACGCCCAGGGCCGCCGCCGCCCTCGAGCCGAGCACGGCGGCCGCCCACGCGGGCAGCCGCGCGCTGGCGGTGAGCGGCCGGTCGGCCTCCTGGGACGGCCCCGCGCTGAACGTGCTCGGCCGCATGGCCAAGGGCGACAAGTACGCCCTGTCGGTGTGGGTGCGGCTCGGACCGGACACCGCCTCGGGCCGGCTCGGCCTGTCGATCGAGCGCAGGAGCGGCGGCACCCCGAGCTACGAGCGCGTCGTCTCGCCGAAGGACGTGCCGGCCGGCGAGTGGGTGCGGCTGTCCGGCACGTACACGCTCGCGTACGACGTCGACTTCCTCGGCCTGTACGTCGAGTCCGACAGCGGCACGTTCCCCTTCTACCTGGACGACTTCTCCATGACCTACGTCCGGCCCAAGCCGATCCAGAACGACATCCCCGCGCTCAAGGACAAGGTGCCGTTCGTCATGGGATCGGCGTTCACCAGGCCCGACACGCTCGGCGTGCACGGCGAACTGCTGGCCAGGCACTTCAACGGCGTCACGCCCGGCAACGAGCTCAAATGGGACGCCACCGAGCCGAGGGAGGGCGAGTTCGCCTTCACCGACGGCGACTATCTGGTGGACTTCGCCACCCGGCACGGCATGGAGATCCGCGGCCACACGCTCGCCTGGCACAGCCAGACCCCTGACTGGGTCTTCCAGAACGCCGGCAAGGAGCTGCTGCTCAAGCGCCTGGAAACGCACGTGCGCACGCTCGTGACCAGGTACAAGGGCAAGATCGCGGCCTGGGACGTGGTCAACGAGGTCATCGACGAGAACCAGCCCGACGGCCTGCGCCGCTCCAAGTGGTACGAGATCGCCGGACTCGACTTCATCCGCACGGCCTTCCGCGTCGCCCACGAAGCCGACCCGGACGCCAAGCTCTTCATCAACGACTACAACACCGAGTTCCCCCGCAAGCGCGAGGCCCTGTACGCGCTGGTCAAGCGGCTCAAAGACGAAGGGGTGCCGATCGACGGCGTGGGCCACCAGCTCCACCTGAACATCGAGCACCCGCCCGCTTCCTCCGTCGAGGCCACGATCGAGCGCTTCGCCACGCTCGGCGTGGACCAGCAGGTCACCGAGCTCGACGTCAGCATTTATACGGACTTCGTCTCCTCGTACGACACGATCCCGCCCGAGCTGCTCGTCCAGCAGGGGTACCGGTACAAGGAGCTGTTCGACGTCTTCCGGCGGCAGGCCGCGAAGCTCAGCTCCGTGACGGTGTGGGGCGAGTCGGACGACGTGAGCTGGCTGCAGTCGTGGCCGATCCCGCGGCTGAACGCCCCGCTGCTCTTCGACGACGAGCTGCAGGCCAAGCCCGCTTACTGGGGCGTCGTGGACCCGTCCCGGCTGGCGCCGTCGGTACGGAGGCTGGCGGCGCCGGCCGGGACGCCCAAGGTGGACGGGCGGCGCGACCTCGAGTGGGACCTGCTGCCGGACTCGCCGGTCGCGCGCGTGGGCGACGTGTCCGCCGGGTTCCAGGCACGCTCGTCCGCCAAGGGGCTCTACCTGCTCGCCGAGGTCACCGATCCGACCGTCGGCAAGGACGACCGGGTGACGTTCACCGTGGACGGCACGCCGTACGTCGTCGGGCGGGGCGGTGGTCCCTCTGGCGGCGCCACGGGCGGGCAGCACGGAGGGAAGGTGGTGGTGCGCCCGACCGCGACCGGGTACCGGGTCGAGGCGCAGGTCGGGACGGGCACGGACGTGAACGTGACCGTGCATGACTCCTCCGGCGATGCCGTCTGGACCGGGAAGGTGACACCGGTGGCCGCGGTCAAGCTCACCTCGGCCCCGGCCGTCCACCGCACGCCCGTGCTCGACGGCGTCGTGGACCGGGCCTGGTCGGCCGCCCCGGAGATCCGCACCGGGACCTGGATCCAGGGCACGTCCGGCGCCACCGCCAAGGTACGGTCGCTGTGGAACGGATCCACGCTGTACGTCCTGGCCCAGGTCGCCGACCCGACGCTGAGCGAGGAATCCCCGAACCCCTGGGAGCAGGACTCCGTCGAGATCTTCGTGGACCCGGGCAACGGCAAGACCAAGGGCTACGAGGACGACGACGGGCAGTACCGCGTCAGTTTCACGGGCAAGGTCACGGTCGGCGGGACGTTCGACGCAGGAGGCGTCAAGGACCACGTGAAGGCGGCGGCCAAGGCGGTGCCCGGCGGGTACGTCGTCGAGGCGGCCGTCGATCTGCCCACGATCACCCTGGCGGCGGGCACGCTGCTGGGCTTCGACGTCCAGGTCAACGACGCGACGGGCACCGCCCGCACGAGCGCGGTGACCTGGAACGACAGCACGGGCCGCAGCTACCTGGACACCAGCCACTGGGGCGTCCTCCGCCTGTCCCAGGGGTAGGTGGGCCAGGGCGCGCCAACCCGTTGCCCTACTGGATGGTGGGCCTGCTGACACCCGCCCCGAGTGGTCCTCGCTTCGCGCGGGCTGTTCTTCCTAGGGTGCGCCTGGCGGCGCGCATGGTCTTCGCCAGGGAGCGCTTCGCGTTCGGGGCTCAGGCGTTCTCATTTGAGGCGCGCCTGCGGCGCGACGACACCTCCGGTATCCAGTCGTCTGTTAGCGGGTGAGCCTGCTGATGCCCATCCCGGACCGGGATGCCTTCAGGCAGCCCGTTGACTGCAATGCAACGATCAAGCAATGGTCCTTTGTGACTGAGTATTTCAGTCGGCCAGTTGTGCAGCCGAACTGGCCAGCGCTGCGACGCCTGTGAGTGACGCTTCCGTCACCTTTTGCGACCTAGAGCCACAGCAACCTAAGCAACGAACAGGAGAACTCCCACCGATGCGACCGACCCCCGCCGAAGTCCCCCTGACCGGAGGACGCATCACCTCAGGCGTCGTCCGCGTCGCTGATACCGTTCGACGACCTGCCAAAGACTCCTCGGCTTTCGTCGCCCGGCTGCTCACACACCTCCAGCGACGCCAGTTCACGGGAGCGCCGCGCTACCTTGGACGGGACGAAGCCGATCGCGACATTTTCAGCTACCTGCCCGGCTGGGTGCCGGCCAGGTTCCAGCGCTGGAGCGACACTCAAGTCGCTTCAGCTGGGGCGCTTCTTCGCTCGTTGCACGACGCCACCCGCAACAGCGGACTAACCGCGGAGCACCCCGTCGTCTGCCATCACGACCCCGGACCCAACAACACGGTGTTCCGCGCCGGGCTACCAGTCGCCTTCATCGACTTCGACACCGCTGCCCCGGGCGATCCGCTCGAGGACATCGGATACATGGCCTGGACGTGGTGCATCTCCTCCAAGACCACCGCGCCGCCGACCACCGCGCAAGCCGCCCAAGTGCGGATACTCGCCGACGCCTACGGACTCACCACCGCGCGCCGTACTGCCGTCCTTGATGCGATCCTCGACCGCCAATCCCGCAACGCCCGCTGGTGGGCAGAACGCCTGACCGACTCCAGCCACCGTCTGGCCAGTCCCGAACAGATCACCTCCCGCATCGCATGGTCCGAACGCGAACACGCCTACACCAGTGCCAACCGCCTTGTCTTCGCGGCGGCACTGCGCTGACACCGAGCGTGCTTCACCACCCCCGTGGACGTGACCTCGTCAATGACATACGGATAACAGTGGAATATGTACGCAATGAAATAGAAAGCGAGCAGATAAACCTTATTGAGCGCTAGATGGATGCGAAATCTGCCAAGTGCCATGAGAGCGTCAGTGGGTTTTGCCGCAAGGATGTCAGTGGTCTTCCGCCACGAAAGTGTCAGTAGCGGGGGCCGGGGCCCACCCCCCGCGTCGCGGGGCATTCAGCAACGTTGGGGTGCCGTTGACCAACGTGGCACCAGCCGCCATATAGGCCCTGACCTGGGGAATCAGCTTCCCGCTTCCACGCCGTAACCGTCGACGCCACCTGAATGAGCCAGAGACAAAGACCCGCTTCCGGCGTTAGTCTTGATCGACTTCTCTGGCCTGTGCGAGGTCCCATGCAGTTCTGGCATGTCGTTGGTTTCGGCGCCCTGGGCGGGCTGCTGGTCGAGCTCGTCGCCTTCCACGGGCGCCTGCTGGCCTTACAGGCGAAACGTTCGCAGAAGCTCGGCAAGCGCGGCAAGCTGCCCGGGCTTCGTGACTCCCTCGACCCGCTGGTCGACACGGCGGTCGCGCTGAGCCGGATCGGCCTGGGCGCCGGAGCGGCCGCGCTCCTCGCCCAGCAAGTCAGCGGATCTCTGGCCGCGGTCCTGGTGGGATCGGCCGCGCCGGCCCTGTTCCGGCAGTTCGGCGCGGCGCGCTCGGTGGCGGACGCCGAGCAGCAGGCGACGGAGCTGGAGCAACAGCCGTGACCTCGTACCGCTGGCGCTACTGGAGCCGGCTCATCGACGCACCCGTCACGGTCGCCGCCGGATCCGGGGTCCGCGACCGGTCGGGTCCCTTCCTGCGGCGCTACTGGGCCGCGCTGATCGGCGCGCCGCTGTTCCTGCCGCCGGAATCCGATCCGGTTCGACCCGAGATTTCCGTCGCCGTCCTGGCTGACAGCGCGCGCGCCGCCCGCCGTACGGGCGACCTGCAGGCGATCCGCGTGGCGGACACGGCCTTGGTACGGCACGCCGGGGACCCCGTACCAGCCGACCTGCTGGACGCCATCCGCCGGGGGAACCGGTTCCTCGCCTTCGCGCTCGACGAGTTCTCCCTCCCCCGGCTCGACACCGACCTCGCCTACGCCTCGGGCAATGACAACGAGGCCACTAGCCTGGGGTTCGCCAGGGGCCCGTTCACGTTCCGGCTGAGGATCGCCGACTTCGGCCTGCTGCAGGTCAGCGTCTCCGCCGAGGCGCAACCAGAGGAGCTCGCGTTCATCGAGCGGACCTACGGAGTGATGATCCTCCCGTTGAGGATCGCTTCGGCGGCGGAGTCCACGACCTACCTGGTGGCACTCGAGGTCGACGGGCACGACCTCCACGGGCATGCGGAGGTGCCGGTACCGCCCGGCCACTTCGTCGAGGCCGACACGGACGGGCCGCCGATCGGCGCCGCCGAGGCCGGATCGCTCGATCCCGCGCTGGTCACGCGCTCCATCCGGACGGTCCACACCAGGAGCGGCTTGCGTCCCTGGCTCGCGCTAGCCGGCCTGCTGGTGGCCGGCAGTCCTGTCAAAGAGGTGATCGAGGCTGAAGCACGATGAGCGCCACGGGGACATCCGCCGCCTGGCCGGACCCGGCCAGGAGATCGTCGGGCTGGTCGCGGCGCTGGTGCGGGAGTCGGACGTCGGCGAGCTGACGCTGCTGCACAGCGGCGATCACCGGCTGCACGACCTGTTCGCCGACCTGCGTGGCGCACCGGACGGCGCACCGGTGCGCGCGTTACGCGCGCTCGCCGGGCTCGGGCTGGCCCTGATCGCGGAATCGGCGGAATCGGCGGCGGCCGCCCTGCGGTCGGCGGTCGGCTGGCTGGAGCAGGCGCGCAGTTCGCCGCCCGCCGACCCCCCGCCGTGGACCATGACCACCGCCGATCCGCGCCTCCAGCGCTGCCTCGACCTGCTGACCGGACTCCAGACGCCGGAGGCGGTGAAGCTCACCGCGGCGACATTCCTCTCGCACCTGACAGGACCGCCCGCCGCACGCAGGGCCCAGCAGGAGATCGGCGTCCTGTTCGCCTACGCGCACGGCCGCGGCGCGGGCGGGAGGCTACGGGCCTCGATACTCCCTGGCGGGCCGCCCGGGCTCGTCCCCGACCCGGCCAGGATGAGCCTGTTCTCCGGCGACGAAGATTTCGCGACCGCAGCACTCGGGCGCGCCTGGTCCGTCACCGGCGCGCAGCGGGTCGCGGGGACCGTCCTGTGGTCGCTGGAAGGTGAGGCCGGGCCTATCCTCCACGTCAGGGACGCCTCGCTCGGCGCCGCTTTCGCCGCCGTCCTCCACGAGATCCGGCGAGCCACCACGCGGCTTGGCGGCCTGCGCGTGCGGCGCCTGCGCGCCGACACGTTCATCACCGGACGCCTCGGATCGCAGGACGAGCTCGCATCGGTGGGCGGCTACCAGGCCAAGCTCGCCGCCAGCAAGGCCGGCCGAGTCATCGTGCCCATCGGTGACCGGCACGAGGCCGAGCAGCACACCCAGGGAGCCGACATCGTCCCCGCGGTCACCTGGCGCGCAGCGACCCGGCTGGCCTACCGGTACGACAGGCGCAGGCTGGCACGGCTCGTGGCAGCGGCAGCGATAATCTCCACGCTGCTGGCGTTCGCCGGGGTTCGCTACTTCATGGATCGCGCGCAAGACGAGGCCCGCCTGGCCTTGTCCCGCGAAGTGACGGATGAGGCCGGCAAGGTACGTGCCACCGACCCGGTGCTGGCGGGCCTGCTCTCCGCGGCGGCCTGGGAGACGTCCCCTACTGACGCCGCCCGGCACTGCATGCGTGCCATGCTGGCAACGGGCCTCGAGGCGAGCATCCCGGCCGCGAGCAAGGTCAGCACGCTGGAGGTCAGCCCGGACGGCGCGACGCTGGCGGTGGGCGGCGACCGGAGCGTCCAGCTCAGGGATCTCCGCACCGGCGCCACCGATCGCACGCTGACCGGCAACGACGACTTCATCAGGACGCTGGGGTTCGCCGACAGCGGGAGGACCCTCGTCGCGGCCGACCAGAAGGGGACGGTTTGCGCGTGGCGCACCACCGACGGCTTACCTGAGCACGAGTGCCTGCGCATCAGCAGAGCGCACACGTTCGCGTTCAGCGCCGACGGGCGCCTCATGGCCGCAGGAGACCTCGACGGCAGGGTCCACGTGCTCAACCTGCGGACCTGGAAGCTCACGGAGCGGCGGGTCACCGAGCGGACGGCGATCGACGTGGTCGCCTTCACACCCGACAGCCGCACGCTCGTGGTCGGGGCGACCCCGCAGGGGGAGCTGAAGAGCGCCCTTCACTTCTTCGCCCCCGAGTCCTGGAAGGTCACCAGGAAACGGGTGTCCTACAAGCACGGGCTGACGCGGCTCGCCTTCAAGTCCGACGGCAGGACCGCCGTGGCACTCAGCGGTAACGAATTCTTCGGCTACATCGAGCTGTGGGACATGAAAAAAGAACCCAAGCTCGTACGGCGGGTCGACTCCCCGGCCCTGCCCCTCGACATCAGCATCAGCCCAGACGGCGCCACGCTCGCCGTCGCCGACATTAAGGGTGACGTGCGGTACTGGGAGACCGACAGCCTCCAGCAGCGCGGCCCCGCCCTCAAGGCACACCTGGACAACCCCGTGCGCGGGGTCAGGTTCGCGAACGGCGGCAGAACGATCGTCACCGGCGGGGAGGACGGCTTCGTCCGGCGGTGGAGCGCCCGGAGCGTCACCCCCGACGCCACCGCACGCATCGACACCGACTGGATCGGCTACGGCTACCTGGCCATCTCCTCGACCTTCACTCAGGACGGCGAGACGGTGGCCGTCGGCGGGCGCGACGGTGACGTCTACCTCTGGGACCAGGGGAAGAGCGTGACCGTGCTGGACGGCCATACCCGGCAGGTCGACGCCCTGGCAGCGCCCGGCGGCCGGACACTGATCACCGCCGGCGATGCCGTGCGCCTGCGCGATCTCTCAACCCCGAAGGATCCGGGACAGGTCCTGGCCGGATCCGAAGGTGTCACCAGCGTGGCCGTGAGCCCGGACGGCACCCTTGTCGCGGGCGCGACCCGCGAAGGCAGGGTGACCGTCTGGCGGCTGCCCTCGGGCCAACCCGCGTTCGGTCCCTTCGAGGTGGGTGAGGAGGTCTTGCCCCTGGCTCTGTCCTTCGGTGAGGACGGCACGACGCTGGCGGTCAGCGGCGTGGAGTCCGCGCAGCTGTGGGACCTCGGCAGCGGGAAGCCGGCAGGCGGGCGCATGGTCTTCGCAGGGCGGGCGTCGGCGGCTGCCTTCGGCCCGGGCGCCCGTTCCCTCGCCGTCGGTACCAACAACGGGAACCGGGAACTCATCGAGGTCTGGGACACGGCCACCGGCAAGCACCGCGGGGAGCCGCTCGACGGCGCAACCACCAAGATTGAGGCGCTGGCCTTCAACCCCGACGGCACCGTGCTGGCCTCCGGCGACACCCTCGACGGTCTCACGCTGTGGGACGTCGCGGCACGGGAACGGCTCGGCCTGCCGCTCTCCACCACGCTCAGCGTGTCCACGGTGGCGTTCGATCCGGGCGGCACGGCGGTCGCGGCCGTCAGCGACAGGACCGTGTACCTGTGGCGGACCGGCTTCCCTCCCAACCTCGTGACAGCCGTGTGCGCGGCGGCTGGACGCTCACTCACCCGTGCGGAGTGGGAGAGGCATCTCCCTGGAGAGGAGTACAGGAAGATCTGCGGATGATCCCTCACGCAGAGGTCGATCTTCGAGGTTTGGCGGTCCATGACATGTTGGTTGCTCACCCACGTGGCACGGCTGGGGTCGGTGTCCGTTGGGGGAACGCTCAACGAGACACGTCTCACCACTGGTCGGTGGCGACGCGACCTGCGGCGACGTCGTCTCAGATAGGTAGTCCGTGAAACTGTCCGGTGATGGGGGGCTAAACGGTACGATCGGCGGGTGGGAGAACTGATCGGCTACGCCCGATGCTCGACCGTCCTGCAAGACCTCACCGCCCAGCGCGAGATCCTCGCTTCCCTCGGCGTCGCCGACGACCGCATCTACCTCGACAAGGGCCTGACCGGGACCAACCGCAGCCGGCCCGGCCTCGACCAGGCCCTGGCAGCCGTACGCGCCGGCGACACCCTGGTCGTCCCCAAACTCGACCGCCTCGCCCGCTCGGTCCCCGACGCTCGCGACATCGGCGACACCCTCCTTGCCCGCGGCATCCGCCTCTCGCTTGGCGGCAACATCTACGACCCCGCCGACCCCATGTCGAAGATGTTCTTCAACATGCTGGCGGTCTTCGCCGAGTTCGAGGCCGACCTGCTGAAGATGCGCACGCGTGAGGGCATGGCGATCGCCCGCTCCAAGGGCAAGCTCAAAGGCAAGCAGCCCAAGCTGTCGGCCCGCCAGCAGGCCGAACTGGTGCGCATGCACTCCTCCGGCGAGTACAGCATCGCGGACCTGATGGAGGTCTTCACTGTCGGCCGCGCGACCGTCTACCGGGTCCTGGACCGGGTCAAAGCCCAGCAGAGCGCATGAGCGGGAGCCGGCCGACCCCGGAGCAGTGGGAGGCGGCGCTGTATCGGCTGCGGCAGCTGAGTGATCAGGGCAGGTCCGTCACGGCCGAGGTCAAAGCGACGGCGGCCCGGCTGGGCGTGGCCGAGCGGACGGTGTGGCGCCGGCTGAGCCGCCCGCGACGGTCACGGCCGCGGTTCACCTTGTCGCCGACCGACATCGCGGCGTTCACCGATTTCGGCGGGAACGTCGCGGCGGTGCACCGGGCTCGTACGGCAGCGATCGCCGGACGCACGACGGCCGCCGGGGTGCCGATCGACGTCGAACTGCTGCAAGGGTGGGCGGGCGCGCCGCCGGTGGCGCTGCGCTCGTTGTACCGTGCCTTCGCCGAGGAGCTCACGCCGGCGTTCGTGGCTGGGGTGAGCGGCGGGGAGCGGGCCCGGCGGGCCAAGCTGGTCTACCTGCAACGACCGGCGACCTTCCGCAATCAGGTGTGGGAGGGCGATCACAAGAGCCTGCCCATCGTGGTGCTGCCTCCCCGCGGCAAGGCCGTCACCCCGTGGGTGACGATGTTCCTCGACGACGCCACCCGGCTGATCATCGGGTGGGCGATCGCGCTGGCCCCGCACGCCGGAACGGTGCTGACGGCGTTACGCATGGGCATGCTTCAGGATCCGGCCACCGGGCCCGCGCACGGCGTCCCCGGCCTGTTGCGTCTGGACCAGGGGCTGGAGTTCGCCGCCGCGTCCGTGCAGACGGCGACCGGGGCGCTGGGGACCGAATGCCAGCGGATGCCTGGCTATCAGCCTAATAAGAAGGGCAAGATCGAGCGCGCGTTTCTGACCGTCGAGCAGATGCTGCTGTGCACGCTGCCCGGCTACACCGGCGCCGCCCGGGAGGCGAGCGGACGGCTGGCCGGCCCGGTCGACGACCGGGCACGCGCACGCGAGGCCTATGCCGAGGCAGCCGCGGCCGGGGAGGAGACAGTGCTCCCGCTGGGGCTGGAAACCTTCGCGGCGATCTTCAGTGATTGGGTGCGGTCCTACAACACCGAGCACCGCCACAGCGAGCTGGACGGCCGCACGCCGGCGCAGGCCTGGGCCGAAGACGCTACCGCGATCTTCGACGTGCCCGAGCAGCAGCTACGGCATCTGCTGCTGGCCGCCGCTCCTCGCACCATCGGCCCGCGCGGGATCCGCTTCCGTAACCTGACCTGGGTCGATGCGGGCGGGCTGATCCGCGAACGGCGCGGGCAACAGGTGGTGATCCGGTACATGCCCCATGATGACCGGCAGATCCACGTCTACCTCAACGGGGAGTTCCTGGCCACCTGCCACCCGCGTGACGCGCTCACCGGCGAACAGGAAGAGCAGTTCTACGCCGCCGCCCGCGCCCAGGAGAAACAGGCCGCCACACAACGCAGCGCAGCCCGCAAGCGCGGGCGCCGCCGGCTGGCGGCCCTGTCGGCCGGCCAGGAGAGCGCCGAGTCGGCCCGGCGCATCCCGGCGGCCGACACCGGCCAGCTTTCCCCGGCGCAGGCCGATCTGCGAGCCGAATCCAGCGCGAGCCTGCTGGGGCTGGGGCCGATCGGTCCCATCGAACCGGTCGATCTGGCCCACCTGGACCAGGGCGAGGAGGGACGCCCATGGTGAGGGCTCCCGAAGCCGGGCCGCCCGGCGCCCGGATCATCGCCACCCCGCAGCTACAGCTGGCCCGGCACGTGGTCACCGACATCACCGCCCACCAGGCGGTCGGGGTGATCCACGGCAACGCCGGACTCGGCAAGACCTTCGCCGTGCGGACCTGCGCCCAGGCGCTGGCGGCCGGCACCGGACGGCTGGAAGCGCCGAGCGTGTGCACGGTGTCGTTCAGTCCCCAGCCCACGCTGCGCCAGATCGTGGACGCGCTGCTGCTGGCGCTGACCGGCAGCCACGGATCGTCCAAGAGCCGTTTCCACCTTACCCGCGAGCTGATCGCCGAGCTGGCCCGCATCCCGCGGCTGATTGTGGTCGATGAGGCGCAACGGCTGACCGGGCACGGGATCGAACTGCTGCGGCACCTGCACGACGACCCCGACACCCGGTTCGGGCTGCTGTACGTCGGCGGACACGGCTGCTGGGAGGTGCTCTCCCGCGAGCCGATGCTGGCCTCACGCATCTGGCGACGCCTGGCCATCACCCCGCTGCAGCGCGACATCGTCCCCGAGGCAATCCGCGGCTACCACCCGATCTACCAGGCGGCCGACGACGAACTGCTGCACTACATCGACGACCGGTTCGCTCACGGGATCTGGCGCAACTGGGCGTCGTTCTCCTCCACCGCGCACCTGCTCGCCCAACGCACCGGGCGCTCGGCCATCGATGAGGAGATCGTCACCAACGCGTTCGCGCTGCACGGCGGAGGCCCTGACATTGCCCGCCGATGACCTGCCCGCTGACGACCACTCCGCCGCCGGACCGGTGCAAGTCACCGTCATCCGCGACCCCGGCGACCTGCCCGCCACCCACCAGCGGCTCCGCCAGCTGGGCGACCCCGACAACGGCATCGTGGTGCTGCGCCCCGTCCCCTACAGCAGCTCGACGAAGGACTTCCTGTTCTGTGTCCTGGAAGGGCTCGGCAAGTCGCTGCCCACCCGGCTGCCGGCACCGCTGCGTCCCTGGGAGCAGACCCTGGCCTGGGTCACCGGCTACCGGCTGTCGCACCTGGTGGTCGACCGCGCCCACACCGGGGGGCAGACCAAGTACGGGAGAAAGGGACAGTGGGGCTGCTGAACGGCTAGTCAGAGGGGGTGTTCCTCGGATGATGTGGCCCTCTGCTTGGGCTTGATTGCGGTTTGGTGAACAAGGCATCTGCTGGAGTTGGTCGTCGCTACGGTTTCGGCGTCTGGACGCCGGGATTGAGGCGAGGGACGGCCTTGGATGACGTGGATCGAGCGGACCGCCTATCCGCAGTTCAAGCGGCTGACGTCGGCGCGGGTGCTGCATGTGTTCTTCACGCCGTCGCCGGAAGAGGTGGATTGGGCTGAAAAACGGACCGGCAGCCCGGAGTCGTGCTTCGCGCTGGTGCTGGCGTTGAAGTGCTTCCAGAAGATGGCGCGCTTCCCGTCCCCGGACGAGATCCCCGAGGTGGTGATCGACCACGTTCGGCGCTGCCTGGAGTTGGCCGACGATGTCTGGCCGGACCATGGCTCCTCCGGCAGCGCAAAGGCGCATCGCAAGCTGGTGCGCCAGCGTCAGGGCGTGAAGTACGACGCGGGCCGGGCCCGGGCGATTGCCGCAGTGGCGATCCGGAAGGCGGCCCAAGCCAAGAACAACCCGGCAGACCTGATCAACGTCGCGATCGAGGAATTACTCCGGCTCCGGCTGGAACTACTCGGATACACGACGCTGGAGGACCTGGCCACCAGCATTCGGGCCGAGGTGAACACCACCATCTTCGCCACGATCCTGCAGCGGATGGGCGAGGCCGGCCGGGCCCGGATGGAAGGTCTGCTCGTCGTCGGGCCGGATGGCAAATCGACGTTCAACCGGCTCAAGAAGCCCGCCCAGCGGGCCACCTGGTCGCGATTCCGCGAGCAGGTGAGATGGCTGGACCAGGTGGACGCGCTCGGCGACACTGACGCCTGGCTGGACGGCATCGCGCCGTCGAAGATCGCCGACTTCGCTGGTGAGGCCGACGCCCAGGATGTCGACATTCTGTCGCGCTACGACCCGGTCAAGCAGGTGGCGTTGCTGGCGTGCCTGACGCACACCGCCCGGATGCGGGCCCGAGATGACCTGGCCGAGATGCTGTGCAAGCGGATGGCCTCCCACGTCAAGCGGGCCAAGGCGGAGCTGGAGGAGATCCGCGCTCGCCAGCGCGCGATGAGCGAGCGGCTGATCGCCACCTACCGCCAGGTGTTGGAACGTCTCGACCCCGGCAGCGAGACCTCGGCCGCCGGAGTCGAGGCGGTGGCGCGGGCCATGGAGGCGGTGACCTCTTGCGCGGCAGGCGCCGGGCAGGTCCAAGCGCTCGGCGAGATGCTGTCGGCGCTCGTAGTGCAGACCCACAGCATGCAGACCGTACGGGCGGCGGTGGAGCAGGCCGGCGGGTTCGCCGCGCAGCTGGCCGACATCGAGGAGGTCGTCGCCTTCCACGGCGACGCCCACGAGCTGCTGGTGTACCGGTTCTTCAAGAAGGACCGGCCTGCGCTGTTCGAACTGGCGGGCAAGCTGCGGCTGAAGGCCACCTCCAGCGACGATTCGGTACTGGCCGCGCTGGCGCACGCCCGCGAGCACTCACCCAAGCGGCGCGACTTCATCCCGCTGCCGCCCCCGGTGGAGGAGGACGTCCCGGAGTTGGGCATCGCGTTCGCCTCGGGCAACTGGCGGCGCGCGGTGACCGACCGCAGACGGCCCGGCATGGTCGCGCGGCGGCACTTCGAGGCCATGGTGTTCTGCTACCTGGCCGAGGAACTGCGCACCGGCGACGTGGCCGTGCTCGGCTCGAACGAGTACGCTGACTGGAGCGCCCACCTGCTGCCCTGGGACGAATGCCAGCCGAAACTGGCCGCCTTCTGCGAGAAGGTCGGCCTGCCCGACACCCCCGCCGGTTTCGTCGCCCACCTCAAGGACGCCCATCTGAGCGCGGCCGCGCATTTGGACGCCGGCTACCTCGACAACGCCGACCTGGTCATCGACGAGGGTGGTGTGCCCACCCTCAAGCGCCGCCGCGGTAAGGGCAGCGATGCGGAGGCCGAGCGGCTGGCGGCCGAGATCGAGCGGCGCATGCCCGAACGCTCGCTGCTGTCGATCGTCGCGCGCACCGCCCGCTGGCTCACCTGGTATCGCCACTTCGGCCCCGCCTCCGGCTCCGACCCCAAGATCAAGGACAAGCTGGGGCGGTACTCGCTGGCGGTGTTCACCGGCGGCATCAACATCGGCCCGTACGAGGCGGCCAAGCACATCGCCGGCGTCACCGCCCGCGAGCTGTCCATGGTCCGCAACCGGCACATCACCCTGAAGAAGCTGAACGCGGCGATCGCCGACGTGGTCAACGCCTTCGCCGAGCTGGACGTGGTCAAGGCATGGGGGGATGGCAGCACGGTGGCCGCCGACGGCACCCAGGTGGACACCTACATCGACAATCTGCTGGCCGAAACCAGCATCCGGTACGGAGGGTTCGGCGGCATCGCCTACCACTACATCTCCGACACCTACGTTGCGCTGTTCTCCCGGTTCATCCCGTGCGGGGTGTGGGAGGCGGTGCACCTGATCGAGGGGCTGCTGGCGAATGCCTCAGACATCCAGCCCTCCACCGTGCATGCCGACACCCAGGGTCAGAACTTCCCGGTCTTCACCCTGGCCACGTTGTTCGGGTTCGACCTGATGCCGCGTATCCGCAATTTCAAGGACCTGATCTTTTTCCGCGCCTCTGAGAAGATCGCCTATCCGCACATCGATCAGCTGTTCGGGGAGAGCGGCCGCAACGTCATCGACTGGAAGCTGATCGACAAGCACTGGACCGACCTGATGCAGGTTGCGATCTCCATCAGCGAGGGCCGCCTCAGCTCGGCCACGCTGATGCGGCGCCTGCGCTCCAACTCCCGCAAGAACCGCATCTACAAGGCCTTCCGTGAGGTCGGCCGCAGCGTGCGCACAGTGGCGTTGTTGCGGTATCTGGCCGACCCGGCGTTGCGGGCGCGGGTGACCGCGGCGACCAACAAGGTCGAGTCCTACAACGGATTCTCCAAGTGGCTCGGGTTCGGCGGGGTGCTGGCCGACAATGACCCCGAAGAGCAGGAGAAACTGATCAAGTTCAACACCCTGCTGGCCAACCTGGTCGTCTTCCACAACGCCTTGGACATCTCCGACGTCGTGCGGCAGCTTGTCGCCGAAGGCTGGAGCATCACCGCCGACCACCTCGGCCAGATCGCCCCCTACCTGCGGGCCCACATCAGCCGCTTCGGCGCGTACGCCACCGACGAGCTTCGTCACCGGCCCGATCCATTCGATCCGCTGCTGAAGGAGGTCGACTTCAGCGACGTCGAGCTGGCCGCTTGATCATGGAGGCGTTTGGTGCTGGCTGGCCGCCCCGCGATGACAGCCCGGACATGACAGGCACCGCCCGCCTAGCACTTGCCGCGAAGAGTCCAGGCATGTACGTGATAACAGCCTATTCTCCGGTACATGACCCTCCCGGCCATCCCCGCGACCTGCGTCCGAGCATTCGTTCGACGAAGTTGCGGGCCCAGACGACCTCGTTCTCCCGCTCGCATTCGCACAACTCCACTCACGCTGCAGCGGCGGCGATATCCAGACTTTTCATCCGCGCCCTGTTGGTCATCATCTTGGCGAGCAGCCGGCCGGCGATCGGCAGCCGGGCGAGGCGGATCATCACGGACCGAAGCAGCAACTCGGCGCGGTTGCCTGGAGTGAAGAAACCGCGCATGCTCACACCGCTGCCGAGGTGGTGGTCGATGAACGGGCGCAGGTGGTCCTCCCAGTCCTGCAGCGCTCGTGGCACGTCGTGCGGGTGGCGTTCCAGCATGGTGCCGAGCAGGTCCGCCCCGGCCAGGCCGGTGGATGCCCCCATGGCGGAGTAAACGGTCAGGCACCACGCGGCGTCGCCGACGAGCACGACTCGGCCGCGGTGCCAGTGGTCGAGGTGCACCTGCTCGGCGGAGTCGAACAGGTGGTCCGGGGCCTTCTCGAACTGGTCGAGCAGCCAACCGAGCGTGGAGCCGGTGGGCTCGGGGCCGTAGGCGGCGCGCAGCGAGTCGATGGCCGGCCGGGTGAACTCGGCGTCCACGTCGTCGGTGCGGTAGGAGAACAACACCGACGGCGGACGGTCGGCGAACGAGAACACCCACACCGATCGGCCCGCCTCGGCCATGATCAGCCCGTCCTGGGGGCGGTAGCCGGGTACTGGCTCGGACAGGGCGTACACGGCGATCATGTAGTTCAGCCGACGGATCGGGCTCTGCTCGGGCTCGAACGCAAGCCGGCGCACCGTCGAGCGCAGTCCGTCTGCCCCGACCACCAGGTCGAACCGTTCGACGGTCGTCGTCTCCGTCGTCAGGTCGCGGATCTCGACGTCCACCCCGTCGAGGTACTGGTCCAGCGCGATCGGCACGGTCGAGTAACGGATCTCGACCTCGTCGGGCAGGGCGGTGAAGGCCGCGTCTTCGATGTCGCCCCGCATCACCATTCGAGACCCGCCGAACACATCGGCGTAGCCCACACCGCGGCGGCGCCGGCCCGTGCGGTCGACGTCGTAGCTCACGCCTTCCGGAGCGAAGCGATTCGGCACCGCATCGGCGATGCCCAGCCGCTGCGCGGCGGCGAGCCCGGTCCCGAACAGCGCGATGAAGTATCCGCCGCGGCGCCGCTCGGGGGCCTTCTCCAGCACCACCACGTCCCAGCCCGCGCGATGCAGTCGCAGCGCGGAGGCGATCCCGCTGATCCCGAGGCCGACCACCAGGGCCCGCTGTCGCGATGTCGTGTTCTTGTCCACGGGATTGCGCTCCGTCATTGTCGTGTCTTTCATCTGATTGGGATGGGTCGGCCGTTGAGGAAGCCGAGGATGTGGAGACGTCGAGGCGGGCGAGGAAGCCGAGGAGTGTGGCGTTGACCTCGGCGGGACGCTCCTGCTGCTTGCTTGCTGGGCATGGCTGAAAACCGTCTGGAAACTGATCGGTTTCCACCTGGGAAAACAGATCGGTTCCTCACCAACGAAGGTGAGGCGAGCGGGTGACGGGCTGAGATCTCAGTGCTTCAAGATCATCTTGTGGCCCCTTTTGGGCCTACCTCGACGATCCCCTGCAGGGCCGCGTCGGTGTCCGCGATGGCCAGCACCTTGTTGATGTCGGCGCCGGCCAGCGCGCCGGCCGCTGCGGAGGCTCCGACCTGGGCGACCGGATCGGTGGCGTTGCCGGCCACCCACACACCCGGCACCTCGGTGATGCCGGCCGCGCCGGAGGCGAAACCGCGGGCCATGTTCGGCAGGTCCTGCACCGGCAGGCCCAGACCTTCCAGGCCCTGGGTGCGGGCCTGCATCCGCGGGCCGACCGCGAGGACGCGGCGGGCCACGACCTGACCATCGGCCAGGCGCACCCCGGCGAGGGCACCGCCGGTGTCGTTGACGACCTCGGTGACCGGGGTGTCGATGACGCGGATGCCACGGGCGGCGAAACGGGCGCGGCTGTCTTCGTCCAGGTCGGTGCCGTGGGTGAAGTAGGTCAGGTCCTCGGTCAGCTGACGGAACAGCAATGCGTGGCCGATGGAGGCCGGGCCGGTGGCGAGGACACCGATGGGTTCATCGCGCACCTCCCAGCCGTGGCAGAACGGGCAGTGCACCACGCTGTGCCCCCAGTGCTCGGCGAGCCCGGGCACCTCCGGCAGCACATCCGTGAGGCCGGTGGCCACCAGGATGCGGCGAGCGGTGACGCTGCGGCCGTCGGCCAGGGTGACGGTGAACCGCAGGTCCCCGTCCGCCGACGGAGCGGCAGGCTCGGCCGAGACCACCTCGCCCTGGACGACGCGTCCGCCGTACTGGCGCACCTGCTCGCGGCCCCGTCGAAGGATCTCCGACGGCGGAGTGCCGTCGAAGACGATGAAGCCGTGCACGGCCTCCGCGGGCGCGTTGCGCGGGGAGCCACTGTCGATCACGACGACCGAGCGGCGGGAGCGGGTGAGGATCAGCGCACCGTTCAGCCCCGCGGCGCCCCCGCCGATCACCACCACGTCGACGGTCCCCTCGGCCAGCGCATCGCTCGCGGAGTCCTCGCCGAAGAGCGGCTGGGCCACCTGTGTCATGAGTTCAACCTCCAAGCCGCCTTCGCGGCATCACGGTCCCGCAAGCCCGGACCAAGCCGGTCCGGCGAGCCCAGGACGGTTGTGTACTGAACTGTCAGAAACCTATGCGGTTCTGTACTGACTTGTCAAAGTACGGCAGGTCGGCCATACGATCAGACTGGTCAGGTCCACGAAGGACGCTCGCTGTGGTGGTTGGGCACGGCGGCGATGGCCGTGGCGAGAGTTGAGCCCAGGGAAACGGAAGTCGGGGCCGACGCCGGCAAAACGAGCGGAGAAGAATCGTGACCGGAGTGATTCGCCTGCCAGACAAGGGAGAAGCATGAGCATCATCCCCGTGCCGGACGAGCTGACCCATTACTCGTCCCGCCGGCTGGGCGAGGTCGATGAGGTGGCCTGGCCGGTGTTGAGCCAACACGCCCTGGACCTGTTGCGGTCATCCGGTGAGGAACTGCACCCCGCGCCCGGCGAGTTGCTGTGGGACGCCGGTGATCCCACCGACTTGCACCTCGTGCTGACCGGTGGCGTGCTCCTCGTGGACCGCCGGGAGGACCGGGTCGTCTTCGTGATCGAGGCCGGTGACTTCGTCGGCGAGCTGGGCATGCTGATGGGACAACGCGCCGTCTTCCAGGGCGTGGCCATGGAAGACACCGCGATCCTGCGGGTTCGGGTGGAGGAACTGCGCCGGCTGGTGGAGATCTCGGGGGAGCTGAGCGATGTCCTGCTGTCCGCTTTGGACGCCCGGCGGCGCTTCCTGAGCAGGAAGGGCGAGGGTGGTCTGGTACTGGCCGGAGACGACGACCGCGACCTGCACCGCCTCCAGGACTTCGCTGAACGCAACCAGATTCCCTACCGGACGGTGCTGCGCTCGAACCCGTCGGCGTGGTCGGAGCTGGCGCAGACCTGTGCCTTGCCCGAGACCGGTACGGCCGTTGTCACGGCACAGCGCCGCGTCATGACGGCGCCTACCACGCGTGACCTGGCAACCGCGCTGGGAATCGACCTGTGGGGCATCGCCGACGATTCCCGGTGTGACCTGCTGGTGGTGGGCGCCGGACCGGCGGGGCTGGCCGCTGCCGTGTACGGGGCGTCGGAGGGACTGGACGTGGTCGTCGTCGAGGACGTCGCCATCGGCGGCCAGGCCGGCAGCTCGTCGCGGATCGAGAACTACCTCGGCTTCTACCGCGGCGTGTCCGGGGTTGAACTGGCACGGGCCGCGATGCTGCAGGCGGTCAAGTTCGGGACCAGGCTTCTATCACCCCGCTCAGTCACTGGGCTGTCGGAGGTGCCCGACGGGTTTCGGGTGCGGCTCGACGACGAGCATGACGTCCTCGCCTCAGCGGTGATCATCGCCAGCGGCGTGCGCTACCGGCGCCTGGACCTGCCTGGCCTGGCCGACCTGGAGGGCCGTGGCGTCTACTACGCCGCAAGCCAACTGGAGGCCAACCAGGTCTCCGGGCGGAACGCCGTCGTGGTCGGGGGCGCCAACTCCGCCGGCCAGGCGGCCCTGTTTCTCGCGCGGAACGCCGGCCACGTCCACGTCCTGATCCGCCGCGATGACCTGCGCGACACCATGTCGAACTACCTGGCGCAGCGCCTGACCCACCACGAGCGGATCACCGTGCACCCTCGCTGCGAACTGACCGCCGTCCATGGCAGCAGCCGGCTCAGCGGGCTGACCTGGCACGACCGCGCCCGCGACCGGGACGTACGACTCGACGCGGCCGCACTGTTCCTGATGATCGGCGCGGACCCCTGCACGCCCTGGCTGCACGACATCGGCGTCGACCTCGACGCCAAGGGCTTCGTGCTCACCCACGACAGCTTCGCCACCTCGATACCCGGGCTGTTCGCCGTCGGTGACGTACGCGCAGACTCCGTCAAGCGGGTGGCATCGGCCGTCGGCGAGGGATCCGTGGTCATCTCCGCAGTCCACGCCTACCTCGCCAGCAGAAGGACGTTCTGACCCGAGCCTTACGGCGAGCCATGGTTGAACAGCTCCGGATGCCGGGTCAGCTCGACCCCGGTCCGGCGGATGTGACCGGAGCGCAATCGCGCTCGGCGTCCACCGAGCCCCAGCGCCGGATCGCATCCAGGAGCAGTCGATGCTCCTCGCGGGGCCTTGCCGGTTTGATGCCGCATTCTTTCTGAGTTGGAAGGGATGCATGTCATGCCGAAGCGGTTGGATCCCGAGCTGGGGCCCGAGCTGTCCGGCTGGTGCTGTAGCACCGTGCCGAGTACCCGACCACATACCGTGGCGGTGCTGGCGGTGTCCAAGCAGGTCGCGGTAGGCAGAAGTCGTTGTGGCGCTGGGTCGCCCAGGCCGAGATTGACGGCGGCGAGGCGCCCGGTGTCACGATCGAGGAGAACGAGGAGAACCGTCGGCTGCGTGAGGACGCGATTCTGAAGGCGGCCACAACGTTCTTCGGGGAGCTCGACCTCTGCAACGGCGGATGGTCGCCGTCATCGACGAGCAGCGTTTACCTGACGGTTCTGACCGAGCGGGTTGAAGGTTGCATCGCTGGTCATCGGGCGGCGATCCGCCCCATCCCGCCGTCGGCAGCAACGCCATGTCAGAGTCTCTCGCGCCGCCGATCCCGGTGGTCTCGCTGCGAGGGTCGAGTGATCCGCTACTGGGCCCATGCCGCGATCCGTTCCGCGATCGCCTCGGGGGCCTCGATGTGCAGGAAGTGACCGACGTCGGGGACGACCTCCAGCGCGTGCGGGGCGGCGAACCGATGTCGGTCGTCGACCTGCGGGGGGAGGATGCAGCCGTCGTCGGCACCGTGGAGCTGCAGCAGGGGCACCGTGATCGGCTGAGACAGGCGGCGCGTCGCCCCAAGCATGCCGGGTCGCAGCATCGCCCGGTAGTACTTGATGGGCGCGGGCATGCTCGCCCGTAGGTGCTCGTGTAGCTCCGCCTTCAGAGCTGGATCGAGCGAGAGGCCGGGCGACCACTGACGCCAGAGGCGGTCGATGAGGGCGAGATCGCGGGCGGCGACCATCAAGCCGCTTCCCGGCAGTTGAAAGAGCCCCATGTACCAGCTTCGGCGTAGCTGAGCGGGGCGCGGCCGGCTCAGGAACGTGAGTGGGTGGGGGAATGCGAGCGTGACCGCGCGTTCGATCCGCTCCGGCGCGGTGACGCAGGTATGGTATGTGATCGCGGCGCCCCAGTCGTGGCCGATCAACTCCACGGCTCGCCCGGGAGACCAGCGGTCGATCAGCGCGAGCACGTCGCTGGTGAGGGCTGCGAGGTCGAACGGCCCCGCGGTTGGGGACGGCGCGTAACCGCGAAGCCAGGGTGCGACGACGTGACGTCCGCGGCGGCCGAGTTCGGCGAGGAAGGGCGTCGCGGTCGGCGGATGGTCCGGGAAGCCGTGCAAGACGAGCGTCGGTTGACCATCGGGATCACCACCCTGCAGCGCGTGAAAGGTGCCGTGTGGCAGGTCGAAGGCGACGCGTTCGAACTCCATGTGTGTCAGCCTTCTCCACGAGCGGTCGGACGACAGGTGCTGATGCTGGCTTCGGTGTCTCTGGTTTTGGACATGGGCGTCTGCTCAGGCGCCGGGTGTCCTGCGGGGTCAGCCGGCCAGCCGGTTGAGCTTGCGGATTTGGTTGTCGAAGGCGCGCGAGGGCACGATCCGGCGCAGGAGGCTGACGCGTGCGGCCATCGAGCCGGCGGTGTAGCGGAGCTTGGGCTTGGAGTCGGTGGAGGCCGCGACGATCACCTTCGCGACAACGTCCGGGTCGTCGGCGGTGCGCACGGCGGTGGCCAGCACGTCTCGGGCGATCTCCCGCTGTGCGGCGTAGACCGGCAGGGGCGAGTCGGGTGCCAGGCTGCTCGCCTCGAAACTCGTGCTTGTGTAGGCCGGCTCGATCAGCAGCATCCGGACGCCGTGCTCGCGAAGCTCGTGGTCGACGGACTCGGAGTAGCCCTCGACCGCATGCTTGGCGGCGGCGTAGACGGCCATGAAGGGCGCTGGGATCAGACCGAGTACCGAAGAGACGTTGACCACGCGGCCACTGCCCTGGGCGCGCATGTGGGGCAGCACCGCGTTTGTCATCCGCATCAGACCGAAGACGTTGATGTCGAAGACCTCCTTGGCCTGGGTGATCGAGCTCTCCTCGCCGGCGCCGACCGCGCCCACGCCTGCGTTGTTGACCAGGACGTCGATCCGACCGAACCGCTCGATCACCTCCTCGACCAGGGAGCGGACCGACTCGTCGCTGGCCACGTCGAGATCGAGGAACGTCACCCCGGCCAGCGGCCCGGCGTTCGCCGCGTTGCGGCTCGTGCCGACCACCGCGAAGCCGGCGTCCACGAGGGCGAGCGCTGCCGCCCGCCCGATTCCGGAGGAGGCGCCTGTCACAAGGGCCACTGGGGGAGCTGTCTGCATGGTGGTTCCTTCGGTTGCGGCATGACTTCGTCGTGCCCAGTGCGGGGTCGCCAGGACGATTGTGTACTGAACAGTCAGAAACCTAGGCGGTTCTGTACTGAGTTGTCAAGTACGGCGGGTCGGCATTACCTTCGGTGTATGGCGAGACCACGAAGCTTCGACCGCGACCACGTCCTGCATGCCGCCGAGCGGCAGTTCCGCGCCTCTGGCTACAACGGCACGAGCGTCGACGACATCAGCTCTGCTACCGGCCTGGGCCGCGGCAGCCTCTACGCCGCGTTCGACGGCAAGCACGGCGTGCTGCTGGAGGCGATGACCGGCTACTTCGCCCGGCTGAGCCAGGGGCCGCGGAAGATGCTCGCCGGACCGGACGAGGGTGCCCTGGAACGACTGCACCAGTACTTGCTCCGCGCCGTCCATGGGGTGCCACTCGCCGCCGACGTACCCCCCGCCCCTGACCGGGCGGGGGCGGCCTGCTTCGCCGCTAAGATGGCCTTGGAGGTCGGCGCCTCCGACCCCGAGGTGAAACGCCTGGCCAAGGAGTGCTTCTCCGTGGTCCGGACGGCGGTGGCCGAGTGTGTGCGAGCGGCCCAGCGCAACGGCGACATCGACCCCGACGCGGATCCCGACGACCTCGCCTACCTTCTGCTGACCATCATCCGCGGGACCGATGTCGTCGGCGCGTACGGCCACAGCCCCGCCCGCCTGACCTCGATAGCGGAGAGCGCGTTCGCCTTGTTGCCCCGCCCGCACCACCGCTGAGAAGGGCACGGCCGGCCTCGCCGCACAGGCACCTGATCCGGTCGGCCCCCTTCGACGCCGCGGCGGCACAGCCCGTAGGTTTACGCGCCGCCGGGCGGTCGTCTGGGCGGTTGGCGAAGAACTGCGCCCGCCTCCAGTCGAGTTGCTCCACCGCATGCGCGGGGTCGCCGGGCTTGAACTGCGCGGTCAGTCGCCGAACGCCTCGCAGCAGCAGACGGTGGTACTTCGGCCGCCGCTCCGCCAACTCGGACCGCGTTTGCAGGAAGGAGCAGAACCTGCTGGACATCGACATACAGGTCCACCGCGTCGACCAGCTCGTCCGGGTAAGGCTCACTCACAGCCACGATCTTTATTCCCGCGCGACCAGGGCGGGGCCGACTTCGCGACGAGATCTACGCACGACCACGTGACCTGCGGATCGGCACCTTCGCCGAGTCGATCGCGATCGACGCCGACGACGTCGCGATCAAGCCCTCCTCGCTCTCCTTCGCCGAGGCCGCCGCCGTACCCCTGGTGGCGCTCGCCGCTCAGCAGAGCCTCGTCGACCTCGCCGACGTCCGCCCCGGACAGAAGATGCTGGTGCACGCCGGCGCCGGCGGCCTCGGCTCGACCGCCATCCAACTCGCCAAGCACCTCGGCGCGTACGTCGCCACCACCGCCCACACCCGCGACATCGACAAGGTCCGAGACCTCGGCGCCGACGAAGCCATCGACTACACCACGACCGACTTCGCCGACGTCCTCAACGGCTACGACGTCGTCCTCGACTCGCTTGGGCCCGGCCAGCCTGAAGAAGTCGCTGACGGTCCTGAAGCCCGGCGGACTGGCCATTAGCGTGGTCGGCCCACCCGACCCGGCCTTCGCCGCGCAGCTCGGCCAGCCGCTCCTCAAGCCGGTCATGGCCGTGCTGAGCCGCAAGCTCCGCAGCCGGGCGAAGCGACTGGGCGTCCGGTACTCGTTCTTCTTCATGCGCGCCGACGGTGCCCAGCTCAAGGCCTTGGCAGCCCTGTATGACGCCGGCACGCTGCGCCCCGTGCTCGACCGCACCTTCGACTTCGACGAAACCTCGACGCCCTCGCCTACGTCGAGCAGGGCAAGGCCAACGGCAAGATCGTGATCACCCATTGACCAAGACGTCGGTGGACCCCCGTTGTCTTTTGACCGTCCCCAGCCGGGACGGCTCGGTGGGCACCAGGTTCCCGAACGTCGTTGCCCCGGTGCGGTGTAAGGCGCGGGTGGCGCTCTGTGTCGGGTCTGGGGGTAACCATCTGCCAGGCGCTGGCGCCGGTGGCCAACGTGCTGGCGAGCCATGCGGCACGCTGGTTGGGGCCGTGTGATCGCCCTGGTCAGCGACATGACTATCCCTTTCTCTCGTACTTGGTCTGCCCCCCACACCGTGCCCCCGCAGTTCGCTCCCTACCTGCGCGAGCTGATCGGCCCGCCCCGCGCGAACCGCACCAGGTTGTGGCTCATCGACGCCTCCCGCACCACTGCCAGCTCGGTGATCACCGCAGTGCACGGCGAGGCCGATGTCCAGGTCACCGTCTCCGGGCCTCAGGAGTTGGACCGGCTGCGCCCCAGGCCACCCTCTACCGCCATCGCGTCGGCCATGGGCGACCTGATCCCCGACGACCTGCCCGCCGACAATTTCCTGACCTTCCGCGCCGCCTGCATCCGCTCGCTGGATCGCAGCATCGCCAACCGGGTCGACCAGCTGTGGCTGCGCACCTTCACCAATGCTCGCGCCTGGCTGAGCAGCCACCGCAGGATCGGGGAGGCCCATCAGGCACCCACCCAGCTCGCGCTGCCGCTCAGCCTGCACCTGGCCGCCCGCCTCTACCGATCCGCCACCGCCGGTGAAGCCCTGGTACGGCTGCGCGCCACCCAAGCGGCTTTCTTGCGCGACGGGCTGCTGCTGCACCACCAGGCCTGGCCCAGCGAGCCCGGGCTGGGCCACCGCCTGAGCCCCGCCGCGGTCGCGGCCATCAACCGGGTCATCTCCACCGCGCAGGCCGCCGCCGCGACCCTCTACCTGCTGTTCCCCTTCGACCGGCGCGACAGCGAACGGTACTGGCACCCCGCCGAGCTGACCGTGGACGACATCACCGCCACCGCAACCACCGTAAAGATCAACGGCGAGTCCCTGCCCGTCCCCCGCCACGCCCGGCCCGCGCTGCTGGCCCACCTCACCTTCCGCCACCTGCAGGGCGCCCGGTCGACCGACCCGTTCTTCGGCGTCACCAAACCGCACCAAGATCTGCGCGTCCTGGCCGAACGGGCTCTGACAGCCACCACCGCCGCCGGCGACGCCCGCCCCATCGACGCCGAGCCCCCCGCCGGGCACGGAACCCTCTGGATGAGGCAACGCCGCCTGGCCCTGCGCAACCTCGTCGGCGACGCACACGCCCTGGACCTGAGCACCCCCGTATGGACATGAAGCAGCCCGAGCCGCTCGGAACCTGGCTCCTGCGCCGGGCCCGAAACCACGGCATGACCGGCGAGCAGCTCGCTGACCTGCTCGGCTTACCCGTTCACCGCATCCGCCAGTTCGCCACCGCCGCCGACCTCGACGACCTGCCCGTACGAGCGATCCGAGCCATGGCCAGCCACCTCGGCCTGCCCTGGCCCGACTGGCTCCAACCTGTCGACACGCCCGACGACCGCACCGACCCGACCAGCTCCGCACCCACCGCCGACTCTCCCGGCGACGCTAACTGCGTTCACGCCGTTCTCGCCCTGGCCCTCGGCCAGCCGATGCGCCTGGACCAGATCGCTCACATCCTGAACTGGCCACTCGAACGCACCCAGACGGCCACGGACCACCTCGCCCAGCGGCTCCCCGGGCACCAAAGCCTTCGTCTCATCGCCGGCGACGACCGCGCCCTACGGCTCATCGTCCCGTCCGACATCCTCGCCCCCGCTGCCCGCACACGGCTTCAGCAACTCACCTACCAGCAACAAGGCCCCATGACCGGAATGGCCCTCATCGCCTACCGCGCCGGATACCGTGACCGCCAGCGCATCCGCGAGCTGCTGATCCGCAATCCCGAACTGCTGGAGGCCGCCGTCGCCGCTGGCTACATCACCTGCCGTATGGATGCCAACGGCCAACCCACCGCGATCCAGCTCACCCCCGAGGTCGCCTTCAGCCTGAACATCCCCATCGATCTCCACGACACCCTGCTGCTCGACCCGGAGACGTGATGTGACAGGCGTCACTGACAGTCTCATGGCAGAGAGTTGCTGACACTCTCGTGGCAATTGGCAAAATCGACCCCTCGGGACATGGGCTGCTCGGGGCTTCAGGAAATCTGATACTCAGCCCGGACAATCCCCCCTGTAACCAGCAATGCCGGTGAGTTAGGGCATTTGCGCTGGTGAAGGCGCCTTTCTCAAGATTTTGATCTTGTAGCTGGCCTTGGTGGCCGGCTGCGCAGTGTCACGCTTCTTGGTCGGGAAGGTGTTCTTGGCTGGCTTCTTGACGCGCTCGCACTGACGCTCGC
>NZ_JBEFAK010000041.1:0-90814 GCF_040137845.1 Nonomuraea sp. B19D2
CGCTTCCCCCCGGGGGGATGGATGCCCTCAGGGGTGGTAGCGCTCTGGGGCAGATGCGTTCAGCGTGGTGACGCTCAGGGATGGATGCGTTCAGCGGTGAAGACGTCCGACAGGAACGCCGTCAGGGCCGCGGTCACCTCCTCCGGCCGTTCGAGCGGCGGCAGATGCCCCGTGTCGGGAAGGTCGAGGCGGCGGGCACCGAGCTGCGGACGCGTGCCCGGGCCTGGTCCAGCATCTCCTGCGGCCACTGGTGTCCGGCCAGGCCGGAGCCGATGAGCGCGAGCGCGACAACCCGGGAGGGGGCGGCCAGCGCGGCCTCGGTCGCGTACGCGCCGCCCATCGAGCTGCCCGCCAGCGCCGCCCGCTCGACCCCCAGCACGTCCATGACGGCGAGCAGGTCCTCGTGGTGGCACACCTCGCCCTCGGCGTCGCCGGAGCGGCCGTGGCCCCGCGCGTCGTAGCGGATGACGCGGTGGTGCTCCGACAGGGCCTGGAACTGGTGCTCCCACAGACGCATGTCGGCCCCCGAGCCGTGCACCAGCACCACGGTGCCCGCGGGCGCCGCGGGACCGGCCTCCTCGTACGCGATCTCGACATCGTCAATGCTGATCACGGCAGCACGCTACTGCGGGGCGGGGCCGGGGGAGGCGGCTGTTCGCCGGGGGCGCAGTCTGTACGCGCGGGAGCGCCTAGGATTGGCCGAGGTCGGGTACGGGTTGCTGCTCACCACCTTCGGTGTGGGCGGCCTGGTGGGGACGGGGATCGCGGCACGTACTGGCCGGCCGCCCTGGTCGTGGCGGCCGCCGCGACCGCCGCCTGGCGTGCCCTCGCCCTCGCCCGACGAATCGACTGAGGTAGACATGCTCCCCGACGAACTCAGAGCCGCCCTGGACAAGGCCGTGTCCGGCTACTCGCCCCAAGACCTGTCCGACTCCGTCGCGCGCCTCACAGAGAGCTACCGCACGGGCACGAGGGGAGGCGCCCACATCAGGTCCCGGGCCGACATCGCGGCCTACGCCGCCTACCGGATGCCCGCCACCTACGCCGCCGCCGCCACGGCCATGCGCCAGGCCGCCACCCTGACCCCGGGCTTCCGGCCCAGGACCCACCTCGACGTCGGCGGGGGCACCGGGGCGGCGATCTGGGCGGCGGACCAGACCTGGGGCTCCATCGAGCAGGTCACCGTCATTGAACACGACCCGCACATCATCGACCTGGGCAAACGCCTCGCCCGTACGTCCGAGTCGCTTCGTGGGGCCACCTGGCGGCAGGCGTCGGTCCGCCCCGGCCTCGACCGGCCGCCGGCCGACCTGGTGACCATGTCGTACGCGCTGGGCGAGCTGCCCCGGGCCGAGCGCCGGGAGGTCGTCGGCTGGCTGGCCGCGGACGCCGCCATGGTGATCGTCGTCGAGCCCGGCACCCCGGCGGGCTACGCCACCCTCGCCGAGGCCAGGGAGGTCCTGGCCGCCCGCGGCCTGACCATCGTCGCGCCCTGCCCCCACGACGGCCGCTGCCCGATCGTGCCGGGACGCGACTGGTGCCACTTCTCCGTCAGGCTCCCCAGGAGCTCACTGCACCGGCGGATCAAGGCGGGCACGCTCAGCTTCGAGGACGAGAAGTTCTCGTACGTGGCCGCCACGACGGCCCCGGCGGAGCGGGCCGCCGCCCGGATCCTGCGCCACCCGGTCAAGCGCAAGGGCGTGGTGTCCCTGCGCCTGTGCACCGGTGAGGACGCGGTCAGCGACGTGATCGTGTCCAAACGGCAGGGCGACCTCTACCGCGCCGCCCGGGACGCCGACTGGGGCGACGCCTGGCCGCGTACGGAATGAGACGCCGGTCACATTCGCGTCCGGCGTCTTCCGGCCCCTCGGGTGCGCCATCCTTGGAGGATGTGGACGACTGACCTCCTTCATTCCCTCTATGCCAGGCGCCTGCGCCGCCAGGTCACGGGCGGGCCGCTGCCCCGCCACGTCGGCCTGATCATCGACGGCAACCGGCGCTGGGCCAGGAAGCAGGGCCTGCCCAGCCCGAGCATCGGCCACAAGTACGGCGCCGAGCACATCGAGCACGTGCTGTCGTGGTGCGAGGGCCTGGGCGTCCAGCACGTCACCGTGTTCCTGTGCTCGACGGAGAACCTCGAGCGCCGCGGCGACGAGGAGGTCGCCTACCTGCTGCAGGTGATCGAACAGATGGTCGCCGACCGGTTCGACCGGCCCGACGCCCGCTGGCGCGTCCACGTCGCGGGCATGCTCGACATGCTGCCCGACACCACCGCCCGCGCGCTCAAGAGCGCCGTCGAGGCGACCCGCACGTGCGAGACCGGCTTCCACCTCACCCTGGCCATCGGGTACGGCGGCCGCCAGGAGGTCATCGACGCCCTGCGCGAACTGATGTACGAGCGGGCCGAGGCCGGCCAGTCCATGGTGGAGCTGGCCTCGACGTTGAGCGTGGACGACATCGCGCCCCACCTGTACACGGCTGGCCAGCCCGACCCCGACCTGGTCATCCGCACCAGCGGCGAGCAGCGCCTGTCCAACTTCCTGCTCTGGCAGTCCGCCTACTCCGAGCTGTACTTCTGCGAGGCGTACTGGCCCGCCTTCCGCGAGATCGACTTCCTGCGCGCGCTGCGCAGCTTCGCCGCCCGGCAGCGCCGGTTCGGAGGCTGAGATGCTGGAGCTTTTCGACCGGCAGATGCGGCGGGAGGCCGGTCCCGACGGGCCGGACTCCAGGATCGAGCGGGCTGGGAACGTGCTACGTCAGGTGGGGCCCGAGCACGGCTGGAACGGCGTCCTCTGGTCCGACCTCGACGAGCGGAGCGCGGACGCGGCCATCGCCGAGCAGGTGCGGTACTTCGGGGAGCTGGGCCGGGCGTTCGAATGGAAGCTGTACGGTCACGACCGGCCCGCCGACCTCGACCGGCGCCTCCTGGCGGCCGGTTTCACCCCAGAACCCGCCGAGACGCTGATGGTGGCCGAGGTCGCGCGCCTGCCGGTGGCGGGGGAACCGCCCGAGGGCGTGCGGCTGGTCCCGGTGACCGGCCCGGACGACGTGGAGCTGGTGGCCGAGGTGCATGAGCGCGCCTTCGGCATGACCCGCGACCGCATCAGGGAACGCCTGCTCGACCAGCTGGCCTCCGGCGACCTCATCGCCGTCCTCGCCATGGCCGGCGACGTGCCCGTCAGCGCGGCCCGCATGGATCTGCACCCGGGCACCCGGTTCGCGAGCCTGTGGGGCGGCGGCACCGTACCGGAATGGCGGGGGCGGGGCGTCTACCGCGCGCTGGTCGCCCACCGGGCCCGCGAGGCGGCCGCGCGCGGCTACGACCATCTCCAGGTGGACGCCTCCAGCCAGAGCCGTCCCATCCTGCTGCGGCTGGGGTTCGAGGCGCTCACCACGACCACGCCGTACGTCCACGAGTGAGTACCCTTGACGGGGCCGCACCTTCCACGATCGGAGTCCAGCACGTTGCCCGGAACCCACCCCCGCGAGCTCGGCCTGCTGGCCGACTGCGAGAGCTGCTTCGGGCTGTGCTGCGTCGCGCTGCCGTTCTCGGCCTCGGCCGACTTCGCCACCGACAAGGACGCCGGGCAGCCCTGCCGCAACCTGCGCGACGACTTCCGCTGCTCCATCCACTCGCAGCTCAGGGAGCGCGGCTTCCCGGGCTGCACCGTCTTCGACTGCTTCGGGGCGGGGCAGAAGGTCTCCCAGGTCACCTTCGGCGGCACGAGCTGGCGGGAGGCTCCGGGCACGGCCCGGCAGATGTACGCCGTGTTCCCCGTCATGCGGCAGCTGCACGAGCTGCTGTGGTACCTGGCCGAGGCGCTCACCCTGGAGCCCGCCCGGGCCGTCCACGCCGAGCTGGCGCAGGCCCTCGCCGAGACCGAGCGGCTCACCCGGGAGAGCGCCGACGTGCTGGTGAAGCTGGGCGTCGAGCCGCACCGGGCGGAGGTCAACGCGCTGCTGCTGCGTGCGAGCGAGCTGGTCAGGGGCGGGCGCAAGGGCAAGGACCGCAGGGGAGCCGACCTGATCGGAGCCCGGCTGGCGGGCGCCGACCTGCGGGCGGCGAACCTGCGGGGGGCCTATTTGATCGGCGCCGACCTCCGGGGCGCCGACCTGCGGGAGTCCGACCTGATCGGCGCCGACCTCCGGGGCGCGGACCTGTCGGGCGCCGACCTCACCGGCAGCATCTTCCTCACCCAGGCCCAGCTCAACGCCGCCAAGGGCGACGCCGCCACCCGCCTGCCCGCCACGTCCCTCACCCGCCCCGCGCACTGGCCCGCCACCCGCCACGAGGGGGCGCCTCGAGGGACGGGTACCGGGCGCGGTGCGGGCTCGGCGCGAAACGCCGGTTCCGGGCGCGGCGCGGGTTCTGGGCGTCGCGCGGATTCGGGGCGCGGCGCCGGATCCGGCCAGCGTCAGCGCCGCCGCTGACGCCCCCGGCCGAGGTGGCCGTGGCGACCTCGGCCAGGCCTGGTCAGGAGGGCGCGGTCGTGTCGCCGAGCGACTCCAGCAGCTCGCGCAGCCCATGCGCGAGCGCGTCCCGGCCCTCCTTCGGCAGGGCTGAGAGCACCCGCTCCTCGGTCGCCAAGTGGTCCGGCAGCGCCCCGTCGATCAGGGCGCGTCCCTCGTCGGTGAGCGTCACGTAGACGCCGCGCCCGTCCACGTCGCTGGGCGTGCGGGTCACCAGGCCCCTGGACTCCAGGCGGTCGAGCCGCTGCGTGACCGCCCCCGAGGTGACCATGGACGCGCGCATCAGCTCGGCAGGGGTCAGCCGGTGCGGGGGGTCGCTGCGGCGCAAGGTGGCCAGCACGTCGAAGGACGCCGAATCCAGCCCGTGCGCGGTGAACGTACGGCGCAGCTCGGCGTCGATCAGCCGCGTCACCCGCGACAGCCGCCCGATCACCGCCATCGGGGAGACGTCCAGGTCGGGACGCTGGGCGGCCCATTGCTCGATGATGAAGTCGACGTGATCAGCCACCATCCCAGACTACAGATGTCTTAGCGGTGAGGTAAATCACGTGGCGAGTAGCTTAGTGCTGAGCTACTTTGTCTTAGTGCTAAGAAATCAAACGGGAACCGTCCTGCTGACCGCGCTGACCCCCGCCATATGGGGCACCACGTACCTCGTCACCACCGAGCTGCTGCCGCCCGGCCGCCCCCTGCTGGCCGCCGTGATCCGCGCCCTGCCCGCCGGGCTGCTGCTCGTCGCCGTCACCCGGAGCCTGCCCAAGGGCGTCTGGTGGTGGCGCGCCCTGGTGCTCGGGGCGCTGAACATCGGGGTGTTCTTCGCGCTGCTGTTCGTGGGGGCGTACCGGCTGCCGGGCGGGGTGGCCGCGACCGTGGGGGCCATCCAGCCCCTGCTGGTCGCCCTGCTGTCCGCCGGGCTGCTCGGTGAACGCCTGACCCCGCGCACGGTGGTGGCCGCCGTGGCGGGCGTCGCCGGGGTGAGCCTGCTCGTGCTGCGGGCCGACGCCCGGCTGGACGCCGTCGGAGTGGCCGCCGCGCTCGGCGGCGCGGCCGTGATGGCGCTGGGAGTCGTGCTGAGCAAGCGGTGGCAGTCGCCCGCGCCGCTGCTGGCCACCACCGGCTGGCAGCTCGTGGCCGGAGGTCTGCTGCTGCTGCCCGTCGCGCTCCTCGTCGAAGGCGCGCCGCCGGCCGCCCTGACCACCGCCAACCTCGCCGGGTACGCCTACCTCACCGTCATCGGATCCGCACTCGCCTACGCGCTGTGGTTCCGTGGGCTGCGGCTGCTGACTGCTACCAAGGTCACCTTCCTGGGCCTGCTCAGCCCGGTCGTCGCGACCGCGCTCGGCTGGCTCGTCCTCGGCCAGGAGCTCGCCCCTGCCCAGGCGCTCGGCGCGGTCGTGGTCCTGGCCGCCCTCGTCGCGGCCCAGTTCCAGCCCGCCCGCAGGTTGACCGCGACGCCCCGCGTCCTGGTCGGAAAGGAATCCTGACATGCGCACAAGGCGCTGCCGGCCGGGGCGGCGGCCGACACCTCAGGCGGACTTCTCGCGGCGCTCCCCGTCGCCGTGGTCGCGGGGCACCAGGGTCGGGTTGACGTGGTCGAGCACCGTCTCGCGGGTGACCACGACGCGGGCCACGTCGTCCCGGCCCGGCACCTCGTACATCACGTTGAGCAGCACCTCTTCGAGGATCGCGCGCACGGCCCTGGCGCCCGTGCGGCGCAGCAGCGCCTGCTCGGCGACGGCGGCCACGGCCCCCTCGTCGAACTCCAGCTCCACCCCGTCGAGCTCGAACAGCCGCCGGTACTGCCTGATCAGCGCGTTGCGCGGCTCGGTGAGCACCCGCATCAGCGCCGCGTGATCCAGCGGCCGCAGGGCCGTCACCACCGGCAGCCTCCCGGCGAGCTCGGGGATCAGCCCGTACGCCACCAGGTCCTGCGGCATCACCTGGGACAGCAGCTCCCCCTCCGCCGAGCGCGGCCCGGCGCCGAACCCGGCGCGCCTGCGCATGACCCGCCGCCCGATGGTCTCCTCGAGGCCCTCGAACGCGCCGCCCGCGATGAACAGCACGTTCGTCGTGTCGATCTGCAGGAAGTCCTGGTGCGGATGTTTCCTGCCGCCCTGCGGCGGCACGCTCGCGACCGTGCCCTCGAGGATCTTCAGCAGCGCCTGCTGCACGCCCTCGCCGGAGACGTCGCGGGTGATCGACGGGTTGTCGCCCTTGCGGGCGATCTTGTCGATCTCGTCGATGTAGACGATCCCGGTCTCGGCCCTCGCGATGTCGAAGCCGGCCGCCTGGATGAGCTTGAGCAGCAGGTTCTCGACGTCGTCGCCGACGTACCCGGCCTCGGTGAGCGCGGTGGCGTCGGCGATGGCGAACGGCACGTCCAGCATCCGCGCGAGCGTCTGCACCAGGTGCGTCTTGCCGCTGCCCGTGGGGCCGACCAGCAGCACGTTCGACTTGCCGAGCTCTACCTCGTCCGAGGGTGCCCGCAGCCGTTTGCAGTGGTTGTAGACCGCGACCGCGAGGGCCCGCTTCGCCTCCTCCTGGCCGACCACGTACTGGTCGAGGAACGCGTGGATCTCTCGCGGCCTGGGCGGCTCAGGGCGGGACTCCGCGCGCTCGTCCGCGGCCACCATCTCGGTGCAGAGCACTACGCATTCGTCGCAGATGTAGACCGAAGGCGGGCCCGCGATGAGCTTGCGCACGTCCTGCTGGCCCTTCCCGCAGAACGAGCAGCGCAGCCCGCCGTCCTTGCCGGCGCGCGCCATCTCAGAGGGTGACGGGCAGCGCCGTCAGGCGCCAGGTGCCCGGGTCGGGGGTGTGCTCGATCTCCCCGGCGAGCGCCAGCTCGGGGAAGCGGCGCAGCAGGGCGCCGATCGCGATCCCGGTCTGCGCGCGGGCCAGCGACGCGCCGACGCAGAAGTGCGGCCCGTGCGCGAACCCGAGATGCGGCGACGGCTCCCGTCGGATGTCGAGCCGGTCCGGCTCGTCGAAGGCGCGCGGGTCGCGGTTGGCGGAGGCGATCGAGGCCGTGACCGGCACGCCCTTGGGGATGGGCACGCCGCCGATCTCGACGTCCTCCGTGGTGAAGCGGGGGATGGTCAGCAGCTGCGGCCCCCACCAGCGCGTCAGCTCCTCCACCGCCCGCGGCATCAGGGCGGGCTCGGCGCGCAGCGCGGCGAGCTGATCGGGGTGGGAGAGCAGGGTGGCGACGGCGTTGGCGATGAGGTTCGTGGGCGTCTGACCGGCCAGGACGAGCGTCCAGACCATGGTGACCAGCTCGGTGTCGGAGAGGCGGTCGCCGTCCTCCTCCATGACTCGGGCGAGGTCGGAGATCAGGTCCTCGCCGGGCTCCTCCCGGCCCTTGGCGACCGCGGCCTCGGCGCCTTCGAGGATGCGCGGGATGGCGTCCGCGAAGCCCGCGCCGTGCCCGGCCACGACCGCGGCGCCGTACTCGCGCCACTTGGGCCGGTCGGCGACGGGGATGCCCACCATCTCGCAGATCACCTCGATCGGCAGCGGGCGGGCGAAGTCCGCCAGCAGATCCGGTCGCGCGGGCAGCTCGTCCAGCAGGCGCTCGACGATCGCCGCCATCCGCGGCCCGAACTCCGCCGCCCTGCGCGGCGTGAACGCGGGCGCGACCAGTCTGCGCAGCCGGGCGTGCTCGGCGCCGTTCATCTCGGACATGGTCCGCATGTACGGCAGGCAGTGCTCCGGCACGTCGGGCCGCTGGTAACTGTGCTCGTTGGTGGCCAGTCGCGGGTCGCTCAGCATCGCCCTGGCCTCCGCATGCCGCGTCACCGCCCAGAACGGCCCGAACCCCGGGGCCAGCAGCCGCGCCACCGGCGACCGCTCCCTGGCGCCGGTGTACGCCGTGAAGGGGTCGCGCAGCACGGCGGGATCGGTCAGGTCGATCTCGGGCACGTCGGTCATCGCCGCTCCTGTCAATCCGGATGATGACATCATCTGAATGTTCACGGTATCCGGTTCTGTGGGCGAACGGCAACGCGGGCGACGATGGCCGGGTGTGGCCACGGGAGTTCGGGCCGGGACGGAACCGGCGGGCGGGCGAGCGCGGTCCAAGGTATGGGCGACGTTCAGCCGGCGCCGCACCGAGCGCCCGGCTGACGCCGTGGACGGCCCTTCCCGTCCGCGGACGCGCTGAACGTCGCCCCCCGCCAAGCCGGGACGGTTCCTGTCAGCCCACGGTGCCGTCCAGCACGCGCTCCAGGAAGCCGTCCAGGTTCGCGGCCGCCCGTACGATCCGCTCCTCGACCGAGAGCGACTCGAACCGCGTGCCCAGCTCTGTCTGCTTCTTGTCCCGCACATAGAGCGAGCAGGCCAGGTCGGCGCACATGTAGGCGCCGACCGTGTTGCCCTGACGGCCGGCGGCACCGACCCTGGGCGCGGCGAACAGCGCGACCCCGGTGCCCGCGTGCGGCGTCACACAGACCGAGCAGAGGGTGGACTTGGTGAAGCTCCTGCGCACCTCCTGCGCCGGACGCAGTGACACGCCGACCAGCTCGCCGCCGCGCTCGGCCACCAGATAGGCCCGCTCCGGCGCCCCCGGGTCGCGCCAGCCCAGGAAGTCGAGGTCGGGCCAGGGCGACTCGGCCAGGCCGCGCGGGAGGTTGAGCCTGCGGGCCTCGCCCTTGGAGCAGTTGACGAAAGACGTGCGGATGTCGTGCTCAGTGATCGGATTCATGATCGTTTCCTGGGGGTCGTTCGGAAACCTGCCAATGCCGCAGCGCGTTGTCGAGCGCGTCGAGGATCTTCGTCCAGGACGCCTGGAGGTCACGCGCGTGGTGGAACCCGCCGCCCGCCTCCAGCCCGAAGAAGCCCTGGTACGTGCTGCGCAGCAGGCGGATGGCGTCGGTCAGGTCGGGCTCGGGCAGCCCGTACGCGCTCAGGTGCGCGTACGTGACGGCCATGATGCGCTGATGCCCCTGGGACGCGGCCACGACGGCCGGGTCCACGGGCATCTGGGTGGCCTGGTAGCGGCCGGGACGGGTCAGCGCGAAGTCGCGCCAGGCGTTGGCGAACCCGGTCAGCGACTCCTTGCCCGCCCGCCCCGCCGTCGCGTCGGCGAGCCGGTCGGCCAGCTCGCGTGCGGCCAGGACGGCCACGCGGGTGCGCAGGTCCTGGAGGTTCCTGACGTGCGAGTAGAGGCTCGCGTCCTTCACCCCGAACCTGCGTGCCAGCGCGGACACGGTGATGTTGTCGAACCCGACCTCGTCGGCCAGATCCGCGGCCGCCTCGGTCACCCGATCCGCTGTCAGCCCGGCACGTGCCATGGGCACCTCCATCTAAACTAGGGCTCCTAGTGTCAATCCTAGAGCATCTAGGTTTGCGGCCGGTGCTACGGTCGCCGGATGAGCAGACGAGTGCCGCTGACCGGCGGCGAAAAAGAGAGCCTGCACGCCAGCCTCGACCGCCACCGCGACGCCGTGCTGTGGAAGGTCGAGGGGCTCGACGAGGAGCAGGCCAGGCGCCCCATGACACCGTCGGGCACGAGCCTGCTCGGCCTGGTCAAGCACCTGGCCGCGGTGGAGTACGGATGGTTCTGCCAGACGTTCGGGCGGGAGGTGGAGCCGCTGTGGTTCGCGCCGGAGGAGGACATGGAGATCCGGCCCGAGGAGAGCGCCGAGCAGATCGTCGCCTTCTACCGGCGCGCGCGAGCCGCCGCCGACCGCGCGATCAACGCCCTGGACCTGGAGACGACGGGCACGTCATGGGCGGGGGAGACGGTGAGCATGCGGTGGGTGCTCATCCACATGATCGAGGACACGGCGCGGCACGCGGGCCACATGGACATCCTGCGCGAGCTCATCGACGGCGCCGTCGGCGACCACCGCCCCGCCTGAGGCGTCACAGGGCGGCCGGCAGGACCGGCCGTCCCCGCACCCCGGGGTCGGCGGCGAAGACGGCGCCCGCCTCCGGCTGCTCGGCGCGGTCAACGCCGAGGGCCGAGGTGGTGATGAACAGCCGGTCGAGGCTCTCGCCGCCGAACGTCACCGCCGTGACCTTCCGTACGGGCAGGCTGATGACGGCGTCGAGCCGGCCGTCCGCGTCGTAGCGGTGCACGGCCCCGCCCTGCCACAACGCCACCCACACCCCGCCCTCGGCGTCGACGGTCAGCCCGTCGGGGGCCCCTTGCCCGGGATCGACGACGGCGAACGGGCGGCGCCCGCTCAGCCCGCCCTCGGCGTCGTAGTCGAGCACGTCGACCCGGCCGGTCCTGGTGTCGGCATAGTAGGCCAGGGTGCCGTCCGGGCTGAAGTCGAAGCCGTTCGAGATCGTCACCTCGGGCAGCACCACCCGCAGCCCGCCGCCGGGTTCGGCCACGTAGAACGACCCGCGGCCCGGGCTCTCGTCGTAGGCCATGCTTCCGATGTAGAAGCGGCCGTCGGGGTCGCATCCGCCGTCGTTCATCCGGACGGCGGGGTCGGTCCAGGCCTCGCCCAGGGAGCGCAGCGGGGCGTCCAGGTCGTCGGTGTCGGACAGCAGCAACTCGCGCTCGGCGGCGACGACATAGCCGCCGGACACGCGCGGCCGTACGGCAGCGGCCACCTTGCCCACGCGGCGGCGGCGCACCTTGCCCTGGGCGTCGAGCGCGAGCACCGCACCGGCCAGCATGTCCACCCAGCGCAGCCCGCCCCAGCGGCTCGACCAGACGGGACTTTCACCGTGCTCGGCGACGGGGTCGGTCACGGTGTACGGGGCGATGCTCATGCCGCTCTCCTGGGGTCGCAGGGTCGTGATCCAGACTCTAACGGCAGTCGCCTGGTACCGGCCGGGGTGCACGGGTGCCCCGCAGGAGCGGGCGAAAGGGCTCTGGTACGCTCTCGGGACGTTCGTCCTGAGGAGGTGAGACCCATCAACGCTGTGTCAGATTGGGTGCTCCCTCCCCGTGACCGGGGCTAGGTGATCGCGGGAGCGCCCATGGGCGTCCCGAAAGGCTGTCATGTCGGTTTTTTCGTCATCTGTCCCTATCCTCGTCACCAGGCTGCGCGCCGCCGGCTGCGTGTTCGCCGAGGACGAGGCCCAACTGCTCGTCTCCACCGCCGCCACCCCTGATGAGCTCGCCGCCATGGTCGAGCGGCGGGTGGCCGGCGAGCCCCTCGAATACGTCCTCGGCTGGGCCGAGTTCTGCGGGCTGCGGGTGGCCGTGGCGCCCGGGGTGTTCGTGCCCAGGCCGCGCACCGAGTTCCTCATCCAGGAGGCCGTCGCGCTGGCCCGCCGGGTCGCCGGGACGCCGGTCGTGCTCGACCTGTGCTGCGGCACCGGCGCGATGGGGGCGGCGCTGGCCGCGGAGCTGGAGCGGGCCGAGCTGCACGCCACCGACCTCGACCCCGCCGCCGTGCGCTGCGCCCGGCGCAACCTCGGCGCCGGCCACGTCTACGAGGGCGATCTGTACGAGCCGCTGCCCGCCTCGTTGCGGGGCCGGGTGGACATCGTGATCGCGAGCCCCCCGTACGTCCCCTCGGAATCGGTCGCGCTGCTGCCTGCCGAGGCCCGGCTGCACGAGCCGCTCGTCGCGCTCGACGGCGGGGGCGACGGGCTCGACGTCGTGCGGCGGGTGATCGCCGGAGCGCCGCAGTGGCTCGCGCCCGGCGGCCACCTGCTGGTCGAGACCAGCGAGCGGCAGGCGGCCGCGACCGCCGAGACCGTCGCCCGCGCGGGGCTGGCCGCCCGCGTGGCGAGCTCGGCGGAACTGGACGCCACGGCGGTCATCGGCACCCGTCCTCAGCGGCGTGGCTTCAGCGGGGCGGCGGCTCCAGCGGCGCCGCCCGCGTGAATAACGCGCGCTTTTCTTGGAATGATTTGACCCTTTTGATGGGCGGCGTGCCGTTATTTGTCCGTGGACTTCGCCGGTGATCCGCGCTTTCATTTTCTCCGTCGGTTCCGGTCCTTGGGAATTGTGGGGATCATATGGCTCGTGCGCGGAGAACAATGGAAATCGCCGTCGTGTTCGCGATGGTGGCGGGCGCCGCCCCGCCCGCTTCGGCGGCGCGGGCGGAGCCCGTGCGCATCACGCGCTTTCTCGGGGAGCAGCGGTTGCCGCACCTGATGCGGTTCGAGGAGACCACCGTGGGCGGGCTGTCGGGCATCGACCGCGACCCGGCCACCGGCACGTGGTACTTCGTCTCCGACGACCGGTGGCGCTACAACCCCGCCCGCTTCTACACGGGCCTGCTGGACATCGACCGGGAGACGGGGGAGTTCACCGGCGTGCGGCTGACCGGGGTCACGACGCTGACCAGGGCCGACGGCACGCCGTACCCGGCATACGGCAAGCCGGGGTCGGCCGATCCCGAGTCGATCAGGTACGACCCGTGGCGGCGGCAGCTGCTGTGGGGAGACGAAGGAGACAGGCCGGACACCAGGAGTCCGACCATTCCGATTTCCCCCTCCGGGGTGCGATCGGCGGACATTCAGGGGCGTAATGTCGGCGAATTGCGCGTGCCCGCGAATTTGCGGCTGACGGACACCGAGAGCGGGCCGCGGCGTAATTTCGGTTTCGAGGGGCTGGCCGTCACCGCACGCGGGATCGCCGCCGTCACCGAGGGCCCCCGCTACGAGGACGGGCCGGTGCCCACGGTGGAGCGCGGCGCGCCCGCGCGGCTGACCGTGTGGAGCCGCAGGGGCTCCGTGCGCGGCCAGTACGCCTACCCGCTCGACCCGCTGCCCGTCGCGCCGATCCCGCCCGACGGGGCGGCCGACACCGGGGTGTCGGAGATCCTGGCCATCGACGACCACCGCTACCTGGCGCTCGAGCGGTCCTGGATCCAGGGCGTGGACTACCGGGTGAAGCTCTACGAGATCGACCTGCGTGCCGCCACCAACGTGCTGAACAGGGACGACCTGTCGCAGGGCGGGCCGTACCGGCCGGTGACCAAGCGGCTGGTCCGCGACCTCGGCGCATTCCGGCCGCCGGTCCAGAACCTGGAGAGCATGGCCTGGGGGCCGCGCCTGGCAAGCGGCGAGTGCACGCTCGTGATCGGCTCGGACGACAACTTCGACCAGCGCGAGACGACCAAGTTCCTGGCCTTCGGCGCGACGGGCTGCCCCTGACCGAGCGCCGCCTCAAGGCGGCGGCCGCGCGCGTCCGGCCGGCTCAGGCGAGGGCTGGCCGGGGCGTGCGTGGGTAGCGTCCGGGTGTGGGCACCTTCGGCCTGACCAGGCCCCCGCGTGCCCGTGGGGTGGCGATGAACGCCTGGACGCTCGTGTACGACGGCCTCGACCCCGCAGGGGAGGGGCTGCGGGAGACATTGTGCACGCTCGGCAACGGCAGATTTGCCACCCGGGGCGCCACCCCCGACGGCGAGTACCGCACGCCGGGCACCTACGTGGCGGGCTGCTACGACCGGCTCGACTCCGTGATCGCCGGGCGCACCGTGACGAACGAGGACATCGTCAACATGCCCGACTGGCTGCCGCTGACGTTCGCGACGCCGGGGTCCAAATGGTTCCGGCCCGAGCGGGCCGAGCTGGCGGCGTACCGGCACGAGCTCGATCTGCGGCATGGCGTGCTGGTGCGCGAGCTGCGCTGGCGCGACGGCGAGGGCCGCATCACGCGGGTACGGCAGCGCCGCCTGGTGTCCATGGCGGACCCGTACCTGGCGGCACTGGAGACCACGTTCACCGCAGAGAACTGGGCGGGGCCGATGCGCGTGCGCGCCACGCTGGACGGGCGGGTCTCGAACCGGGGCGTGGCCCGCTACCGCGCCCTGCGCGGCGACCACCTGACCGGGCACGCCGCCGGCTCCGAGGACGACCTGGCCTGGCTGACGGCGAGCACCTGCTGCTCGGCCATCGACGTGGCCCTGGCCGCCAGGATCGACACCGGCGCGCCGGGCGCGCGACCGTCTCCCGGCCCCGACTACGTGTCCTCCGACCACGTGCTCCACCTGGCCCGGGGCGAGCCCGCGACGCTCACCAAGATCGTGGCGCTGACGACCTCGCGCGACCCGGCCACCCACGACCCCCGCTCGTCGGCGCTCAGGCACGTGCGCCGCGCACCCCGCTTCGAGGACCTGCTGGCCCGCCACCGCGCCGCATGGGAGGGGCTGTGGCGGCGCGCCCGGCTCGACGTGGGCGGCCCCAGGCTGTCCAGGACCGTCCACCTGCACATCTTCCACCTGCTTCAGACGCTCTCGCCGCACACCGCCGACCTCGACGCGGGCGTGCCCGCCCGCGGCCTGCACGGGGAGGCGTACCGGGGACACGTGTTCTGGGACGAGCTGTTCGTGCAGCCGTGGATGAGCCTGCGCTTCCCCGAGATCTCGCTCGGCCTGCTGCGCTACCGCTGGCGGCGGCTGCCCGAGGCCAGGGACGCCGCCAGGGAGGCCGGGTACGACGGTGCGATGTTCCCGTGGCAGAGCGGCAGCGACGGCCGCGAGGAGACCCCGACCCTCCACCTCAACCCCATCTCGGGACGCTGGCTGCCCGACCACACCCGGCTGCAGCGCCACGTCGGCCTGGCCATCGCCTACAACGTGTGGCAGCACTACCTGGCCACCGGCTCCATGCCGCAGTGGTGCGCGGAGCTGCTGCTCGACATCGCCAGGTTCTTCGCCTCGCTGGCCGTGCGGTACGGCGACCGGTACGAGATCCGCGGTGTCATGGGGCCCGACGAGTACCACGACAGCTACCCGGGCGCCGCCGTGCCGGGGCTGGCCAACAACGCGTACACGAACGTCATGACCGTGTGGCTGCTGATGCGCGCCCGCGAAACCGCCGCGCTGGCGCCCGGCCTGGCGCCCGCCCCCGCGGAGCTGGCCCGCTGGGACGACATCAGCCGCCGGCTGCGGGTGGACTTCCACGACGGCGTGATCAGCCAGTTCACCGGGTACGCGGAACTGCTGGAGCTCGACTGGGGGCGCTACCGCGGCGTGCGACGCCTGGACCGGGCGCTGGAGGCCGGCGGCGACGACGTCAACCGCTACAAGGCCTCCAAGCAGGCCGACACGCTCATGCTCTGCTACCTGCTGACCGGCGCCGAGCTGCTCGCCATCCTGGAACGCCTCGGCTACCAGGTCGAACGCGACCTGATCCCCCGTACGGTCTCCTACTACCTGGACCGCACCAGCCACGGCTCGACCCTCAGCGCCGTCGTGCACGCCTGGGTGCTGGCACGGTCGAACCGCGCGCAGTCCTGGAGGTTCTTCACCGAGGCCCTCTACAGCGACATCAAGGACGTCCAGGGCGGCACCACCCCGGAGGGCATCCACCTGGGCGCCATGGGCGGCACGCTCGACCTCCTCCAACGCTGCTACCTCGGCATGGAGCTGCGCCCCGACGGGCTCCGGCTGGACCCGCTGCTGCCCGGCCGGCTCGGCGTGCTGTCCATGCCGATCTGCTACCACGGGCGCCAGATATTCATCGACGCCGACCACCACGAGGCACGCGTGAACGGCACCGCGCGCCGTACCTATACGCGAGGAGACGCCATCATGACCCGCACAGGGGATCTCGGACGCCGCATCATCCATTACCGCGAACGCCTCGGCCTGACCCGCGAGCAGGTCGCCGAGCACGCGGACATGTCGCCCGGCTACCTCCAATACCTGGAGGAGAACCCCGACATGCCCGACACCGGAGCCCTCTACCGCCTGGCCGACGCCCTGCAGACCACGGTGCACGAACTGCTGGGCGGCGACCGGGACCGCCCGCCCGGCCACGGGCCCGCCATGGCCAACCCGACGCTGGAGGTGCTGGACCGGGAGCAGTGCCTGCGGCTGATCGAGCCGGGCGGGATCGGGCGGGTCGCGTTCTACGGCTCGCAGGGGCCGATGGTGCTGCCCGTCAACTACAAGATGCACCACGGCGCGATCGTCTTCCGCACGGCCTCGGGCGGCTCGATGGACCGGGACCTCCGTACGGGGCTGGAAGGAGTGGACATCAAGATCGCCTTCGAGATCGACCAGATCGACGAGACCAACCGCGAGGGGTGGAGCGTCCTGGTGCAGGGGCCCGCCCACCATGTGGCGCCGGACGAGATGGGCGATGTGGCCGACGCGGGCGTCACGCCGTGGGCGGGCGGCGAGCGCCACCTCTACATCCGGATCGTCCCGGCCCAGATCGCGGGCCACCGCATCCACTGCATCTAGCGGCCCGCCGTGGCGCTCCCGCCGGGCCGCTGCCGGAGATCGACCCCTGACGAAAAGGCCATGTCAGAGAGGCGGCCGGCGGGGTACTTCCTTCTGCAGTGGGCATGATCGCACTGCCAGGAGGCGCCATATGAAACCCCTCGCCCGGCATGTCCTGCCGGTGCTGGTCGTGCTCGGGCTGGCCGCCGCCGGCTGCGGGGACGCCGGAGCACAGCGAGCCACGACCACCGCCACCGCCCCGACCAACGCCACGGTCTCCACCAGCACCACCATGTCGCCGCCCGCGCCCACCGCCTCGCCCACCGGATCGACGGGCGCGTCCCGCCCCCGCGACGGCCTGGTCGCCGGTCGCTACCAGCCGCTGTGGCCGTTCTCCAACCCGGACGAGGTGGCGGCGTGGCGGCGCGCGTACCGCAAGGACGGCCGTCAGGCGTGGCACCTCGACGCGCGCCGTACCGCGCTCGCCTTCACCCGCGACTACCTCGGCTTCGCCGAGATCGACCGGGTCGCCAAGACCGTCGAGCAGGGCGCCCACGCGCGGGTGCACGTCGCCTACCGCGGCGAGGAGGGGCCGCGACCGCTGGTCGCGGCCGTCGTGCACCTGGTCAGGTACGGCTCGGGCAGGGACGCCCCCTGGGAGGTGGTCGGCACGGACGACACCTCGCTCTCGCTCACCAGGCCCGGATACGGCGCCGCCGTGCGGTCCCCGCTGACCGTGGGAGGGCGGATCTCGGGCGTGGACGAGAGCATCAGGGTCCAGGTGCGCCGGCCGGGCTCGGCCTCGCCGGTGGGGGAGACGTGCTGCGTGAGCGCCGGAGGGAACAACTCGCCGTGGTCGGCCCGGGTCTCCTTCACGGCGCCGCCGGGCCGGACGCTGACCATCGTGGCCTCCACCGGCGGACATCTGGCGGCCGTCGAACGCTTCGCGGTGACCGGCGTGACCCTCGCAATGTCCTGAATGCGCGGCTCGCGACCCGCTAGTTTATGAACGAGCATTCGTTAACTGTCGGGAGGCACCAGCATGGGCAGGCCGCGTACGACCAGCGACGAGGCGATCCTCCAGGCCACCGCCCGCGCGCTGGGCCGGCACGGCCCTCAGGGGCTCACGCTGGCCGCCGTCGCCCAGGAGGCCGGGCTGTCCCCGGCCACGCTGGTGCAGCGGTTCGGGTCGAAGCGGGGGCTGCTGCTGGCGTTCGCGGCGCACTCCGCCGAGACCGCCGGCCTGCCGTTCCAGCGGGCCCGCCAGGAGCACGACTCGCCCCTGGAGGCGCTGCGGGCCGCCCTCGTCAGCCTCTCGCAAGGCGTGGCGACGCCCGAGGAACTGGCCAACAGCCTCGGCTTCCTGCAACTCGACCTGACCGACCCCGAGTTCCGCGAGCACGCCGCCGCCCACGCCCGCCGCACGTGCGACGAGATCTCGGGCCTGCTGGCCGAGGCGGTGGCGGCGGAGGAGCTGGCGGGCCGGCCGGACGTCCCCAGGCTGGCCCGCGCGGTCCAGGTGACCTACAACGGCGTGCTCATCCTGTGGGCGCTGACCGGCGGCAGGCCGCTGCCCGACGCGATGCGCGAGGCCCTCGACGAGACACTGCGGCCCCACGAGACGAGGTGCTCATGAGCGAACTGGAGAACGCCTCGCCGGAGAGCGGGTCGCTGGCCGAGCTCGCCAGGAGGTACGGGCTGCGCCCCGCCATCGCGCGGCCAAGGCTCCCCGTGTACGCGCGCCAGTTGTGGGAGCGGCGGCATTTCGTCCTGACGTACGCGACCTCGCGCAACGTCTCCAAATACTCGGGCTCGGCTTTGGGGCAGCTCTGGCAGGTCATCACCCCGCTGCTGAACGCGGCCATCTACTACGTGATGTTCGGTCTCATCCTGGGCGGCAGCAAGAACGTGCACAACTACCCGGCGTTCCTGCTCACCGGGATGTTCGTCTTCACGTACACGCAGCGGACCGTCACCGCGGGCGCCAAGTCGATCTCCGGGAACCTGTCGCTGATCCGCGCCCTGCACTTCCCGCGGGCGTCGCTGCCGCTGGCGTACACGATCCAGGAGCTGCAGCAGCTGGCCATCTCCATGGGCGTGCTGCTGCTGATCGTGCTGCTCACCGGGGAGCCGCTCACGTGGTTCTGGCTGATGATGCCGATCGTGCTGCTGCTGCAGACGTCGTTCAACATCGGGGCCGGGCTGGTGCTCGCCAGGGTGGGCGCCTCGCTGCGCGACCTGAACCAGCTGCTGCCGTTCATCATGCGCACGTGGCTGTACGCGTCCGGGGTGTTCTTCGCCATCCACGACAAAGTCGTCAACAGCGCAGGCCTGCCGGAATGGGTGGCCACGGTGATGTACCTGAACCCGGCGGCCTCCTACATCGAGTGGATGCGTGACCTCCTCATCGAGAGCCACGACCCGCCGCGGACGGTGTGGGTGTCGTGCGTGTTCTGGGCGGTGTTCGCGCTGATCGTCGGGTTCTGGTACTTCTGGTGGGCTGAAGACCGTTACGGGCGAGGCTGAGCGGACCGGAAGTGAAACGAGGGCCGCGAGCAACGGATGAACGGGCGGGGCCGGTGGGTTGGAGCAGAGGAACGAACGTCCCTGTTTCCCCGGAGGAGATGCCATGACCACGCCCAACGAAGACCGCCCGGTCCGCCAGCTCCGGCTGGTGGTGGAGGCCGAGGACTACGAGGCCGCGGTCGCGTTCTACCGGGATGTGCTGGGCCTGTCGGAGCAGGCCGCGTTCTCCGGCGGGGACGGTGCGCGGGTGGTGATCCTGGACGCCGGGCGGGCCACGCTCGAGATCGCGAACCCGGCGCAGAAGAAGATGATCGACGAGGTCGAGGTGGGACGTCAGGTGGCGCCGAAGATCCGGGTGGCGTTCGAGGTGGACGACGCGCGCGCCACCACCGGGCGACTGGTGTCGGCGGGCGCGGCGGAGGTGGCGCCGCCCACGGTCACGCCCTGGGAGTCGCTGAACTCGCGGCTGGACGCGCCCGCGGGCCTGCACATCACGGTGTTCCAGGAACTGCGCACCCTCGAGGACCGCCAGACGCTCGACGGCTTCGGCACCGAAGCAGACCAGCTCCCGGACTCATGACCCCCGTCCGGGCGCCCCGGGCCCATGACCCCCCGCGGGGCGCCCGCGGCGATCACGGCGGCTCCAGCACCGCTTGGCCGAACAGGGCGCCCCGCGCCCGCACCCCGTCCATCAAGCGGGCGAACACGTCCATCCCTCTCACCATAGACGCTGAGAAATGGCCGCGAGCGGCACAGGTAGGGTCCGTGACCTGGGCAGGCCGTTGACTTGGGGCATGTCTGGTTATGCGATTTCGGTATTGGTCGGCACCGGCAAGTCCACCGTCGCGCAGGCGCTGGCCGAGCGGCTGCTCAGGTCGGTGCATGTGCGCGGGGACGCATTCCGTCGCATGGTGGTCAACGGGGCCGTCGAGATGATCCCGCCGCCGTCGGAAAAGGGGCTCAGCAGCGGTCACGTTCTCTGGCCGCGTTCCGTCAGTGCGGTGAGGGACGCGCCCCCTGGGGGATGGCGTCGTAATCGATCGACAAGAGAGAGCACGACATTGAACGAGATACTGGTCCAGGGAAGCGTGGCGGCGGGCTTCGAGGAGGTGCGGGAGGAGTTCGCCGCAGTCGTGGCTGAGGAACCGGGAGGTCCGGGCGCGCAGTTGGCGGCCTACGTGCATGGCCGGCAGGTGGTTGACCTGTGGGCGGGCGAGGAGATGACCGGCGACTCGCTCACCGGCGTCTTCTCCTCGACCAAGGGTGCCGCGACGCTGACGGTGGCGCTGTTGGTGCAGGATGGCGTGCTCGACCTGGACGAGCCCGTGGCCCGCTCGTGGCCGGAGTTCACGGCAGGAGGCAAGGGCGGGATCACGCTCAGGGACGTGCTCACGCACCGCTCCGGGCTGGTCGGCGTGGAGGGCGGGCTCCCCTTGGAAGAGATCGCCGACGACCGGGTGATCGCTGCGCGGATTGCGGGACAGCGGCCGCTCTGGAGGCCCGGTACGGCCTACGGCTACGGCGGCTTCGTGACCTTCGCCATCGTCGGCGAGGTGGTGCGGCGGGTCACCGGCCAGTCGATCCAGGAGCACTACGAGGAGCGGATCCGCGCGCCGTACGGGCTGGATCTGTATCTCGGCCTGCCAGAAGCGCTCGAAGAGCGCTATCTGGACGTGCTGCCGTGGCTGGCCACGCCCGAGATGCTGGAGGCGTTCGCGGCGAACAACACGCCGAGTCCGCACAGCATCGGCGGCATGTCCTACAACCTGAGCGTCTTCCAGGTCGCGGACGTGCTGGACTTCCCCAACCACCGGGTGGTGCGGGCGCTCGGTCAGGCGTCGGGCGGCGGCGTGGGCAGCGCCCGGGGCTTGGCGGCGCTCTATGCGGCCGCCATCTCCGAGGTGGATGGTCGGGCACCGCTGCTGAAGCCGGACACCCTGGCTGAGTTCTCCATGATCCACTCCACGGGGAAGGACCTCGTCGGCGGGGATCGGGCGCACTACGCTGTCGGATTCAAGGCCGAGGGTTTGTCCTACCCGTTCCTCAGCGCAAACGCCTTCGGCCACGACGGCTCGGCGGGATCGGAGGCGTTCGCCGATCCGCGCGGCGGCGTCGCCTACGGCTACACCCGCCGCCGGGCCGCCTTCGGCTTCTACGCCCCTGAGAACAACCGGCTGGCAGCGGCGGTCATGCGAGCGGCTACCGCCATTTCGTAGACCGGTCGACGGCCTCAGCCATGGCCCGGTGGCCAGCCGTGCCGTACTCATTGGACTCCGGACCCGCGGGCGTGATCCTCCCACGCCGACCAGGACCACCTGCCGGACGGAATGGTGGTCGAAGGAGTGGGTTCAGCGGGCGGCGGGGCGGGCACGGACGTGCATGCGCTCCCCTTGCGGCCCGAACAGCGCCAGGACCTCCGTGGGCTCCCCGTCGGGGTTGGTGAACGCGTGCGGCGTCCTCGTGTCGAACTCCGCCGCCTCGCCCGGCGTGAGGATCACATCGTGCTCCCCGAGGAGCAGCCGCAGCCGCCCCGACAGGACGTACAGCCACTCGTAACCCTCGTGGACCTGCTGCTGGGGCTCGTATCCCGGCCAGTGCGGCGGGTGGATCTGCTTGAACGCCTGCACCCCGCCGGGCCGGCGGCTCAGCGGGATGTACGTCATGCCGTGGCGTTTGATCGGGCGCATGTGCACCCGGGGGTCGCCGGTCACGGGCGCGTCGATCAGCTCGTCCAGCTGCACCTGATGCGCCCGGGCCAGCAGCAGGAGCAGCTCCAGGGTCGGTTTGCGCTGACCGGACTCCAGGCGGGACAGGGTGCTGACGGAGATGCCGGTGCTGCTGGACAGTTGCGTCAGCGTCGCCCCGCGTTCCTGGCGCAGCGCCCGGAGCCGCGGGCCCACGGACTGGAGCACGTCGTCGAGGTCCATGCGACCCACTTTGCCATTTCGGCAATGTTATTTGTCAACCTGGCGGTCGTTCGCGGACAGTGGCGCAGTCGCAACGAGCGAGAGGAGACGCGTGATGGACGCGAAGTACGACGTGGTGGTCGTCGGCGGCGGGGCCGCCGGGCTGAGCGGGGCGCTCACGTTGGGCCGGGCGCGGCGGAAGGTGCTGGTCGTCGACGCGGGGCGGCCGCGCAACGCGCCCGCCGAGGGCGTGCACACGTACCTGGCGCGCGAGGGCGTCTCGCCGCTTGAGCTGCTGGCCGCCGGTCGCGAGGAGGTGATCGGGTACGGCGGCGAGATCGTGACGGGCACCGTCGAGACCGCCGAGCGCCTCGACAGCGGGGGCTTCCGCGTAGTGCTGGACGACGGGTCCGCGGTCGAGGCGGACCGGCTGCTGGTGACCACCGGACTGGTGGACGAGCTGCCGGACGTGCCGGGCCTGGCCGAGCGGTGGGGGCGGGACGTGCTGCACTGCCCGTACTGCCACGGCTGGGAGGTACGCGACCAGGCCATCGGGGTGCTGGGCACGGGTCCGCTCTCCGTTCACCAGGCGCTGCTGTGGCGGCAGTGGAGCACGAACGTGACCCTCTTCCTGCACACCGCGCCCGAGCTCGACGCGGAACAGCGCGAGCAGCTCGCCGCCAGGGGCGTCACCGTGGTCGAGGGGAAGGTGACGGGCCTGGAGGTGACGGACGACCGGCTCGCCGGGGTGCGGCTCGCCGACGGCCGGGTGGTTCCGTGCCGGGCCCTCGCCGCCGCCACCCGGCTGACCGCCCGCGCGGGCCTGCTCGCGGGGCTGGGGTTGGCGGTGGAGGAGCAGGAGACGTTCGGGTACGTGATCGGCACCCGCGTGCCCGCCGACCCCTCGGGCGCCACCAGCGTGCCGGGGGTGTGGGTGGCCGGGAACGTGACCAACCTGACCGAGCAGGTCATCGGCGCCGCAGCGGCGGCCGTACGGGCGGCGGCGGCGATCAACGCCGACCTGATCGCCGAGGAGACCCGCCACGCCGTCGCCGCCCGGGCCCGGTCCCACGGCTCCCACGAGTCGTACGAGTCCGACAAGGCGTTCTGGAACGCTCGCTACGCCCAGAGCGTGCAGATATGGAGCGGGAACCCCAACGTCATGCTGGTCCGCGAGGCGACGGACCTCGAGCCCGGCACGGCGCTGGACCTCGGGTGCGGCGAGGGCGCCGACGCGGTCTGGCTGGCCGGGAGGGGGTGGCGCGTCACCGCGGTCGACGTCTCTGACGTGGCGCTCGAACGCGCCGCCGGACACGCCGCGAGCGCGGGGGTCGCCGGCCGCATCGAGTGGCAGCGGCACGACCTCGCCGTGTCCTTCCCCGAGGGCGCGTTCGACCTCGTCTCCGCCTGCTTCCTGCACTCTCCCCGCGACCTGCCGCGCGAGCAGATCCTGCGCGCCGCCGCGTCGGCCGTCGCCCCCGGCGGGGTGCTGCTGGTGGTCGGGCACGCGGGATGGCCGTCCTGGGAGCACAATCCGCCCTTCGACGTGCACTTCCCCACGCCGCGGGAGGTTCTCGACGCGCTCGAGCTGCCGGAGGGGGAGTGGGAGGTGCAGGTCAGCGAGGAGTACGAGCGCACCCTGAACGGGCCGGAGGGCCACCCCGGCACCCGGATGGACAACGTGCTCAAGATCAGGCGGCTGCCCGGCGAACCGCGCTGAGCAGTCCCCGCCCGCGCGTCCCTACCGGGTACGGGGCGTCTGGCTGCGATAGGAGTGGCCGAGTTCGGGGCCGAGGCCGAAGTAGTGGCGGAAGTTGTAGATGAGCGGGCTCCACGCACCCGGATCCACGTGCTGCGTGCCCGGCACGACGATGCGCGGGTCCGCGTGCACCTTCCCGACGACGGCCTCGGCGATGACGAACGACCCCGAGACGTCATGCCCGACCCGCTCCGCCCGCGCCTCAAACTGGATCGGGCACTCGGCGACGCGCGGCGGCCGCACCAGCGCCCACGCGGAGGACATCGGGGCGAGGTTGAAGGTCCCGTCCGGGTTCTCCGTGGAGAGCAGGACGACCGGCGTCCCGAAGTACAGGATGCTCAGCTCGATGGTCACATGAGTGGCGGCAGTCACGGCGTTCATACCAGGGAGCCTAGGAACGGGACGTTCAAACCATGAGCGAAACGTACCGGCAGATCTACATTGTAAAGGCGCCCGGCAGGGCGCGATACGCCGTCCCCTTGCCAGAGAGCCGCACCGAGGCGACGGCCGCCGGGAGGAACGCCGACTCGCCCGGCCGCAAGGTCAGGTCGCCGAGGTGGGCCTCGCCGTCGATGCAGACGACGATCTGGGGGACGCCCCCGGGCACCGAATGGGGAGTCTCCAGGTCGTAGCGGGTGAGGGCGAACTCGGGGGCCGGCGGCCGGTAGTGGTGCTCGCCGCGTGCGTCCTCCTCCGGCCGCACCAGGTGCGGCTGCGAGGGGGTGAAGTCCACGATGCGCATGAGCTCCGCCACGTCGATGTGTTTGGTGGTGAGCCCGCAGCGCAGCACGTTGTCGGAGTTGGCCATGATCTCGACGCCGATGCCGCCGAGGTAGGCGTGGGGGACCCCGGCGCCGAGGTAGAGGGCCTGGCCGGGGAGCAGGTTGACGTGGTGGAGCAGGAGTGCGGCGGTGACGCCGGGGTCGCCGGGGCAGGCGCGGGCGAGGTCGCCGTAGCCGGCCAGGTCGGGGTCGTCGTCAAGGGCGAGCAGGGCCTGCTCGACCTGGGCGCGGAGCGGCCGGTTGGCGTCGTCGAGCATCTGCGCGAACACCTCCCGGAGCTTGCCCGCACGAAGCATGTCGGTCCAGGGGCGAAGGTCCGGCAGTGCGAGGCGGTCGAGGAGTTCGGCGGTGGTGGCGGGGTCGCGGAAGCCGCACAGGCCGTGGAAGGGGGTGATCGCGCAGACCATCTCGGGTTTGTGCGAGGCGTCCTTGTACGTGCGGGCCGGGTCGTCGATGGGGACGCCGCGGGCGTTCTCGTCGGCGAACCCGGCCTCGGCCTGCGCGGTGGTGGGGTGGACCTGGAGGGAGAGGGGGCGTTCGATGGCCAGGACCTTGAGCAGGTAGGGGAGTGCAGGGCCGAAGCGGACGGCGGTGGGCTCGCCGAGGGTGGCGGTGGGGTCGTGGGTGATGAGCTCGTTCAGCGGGGTGCCGGCGACGGTGGAGGGGTCGCCGGGGTGCGCCCCCATCCAGAGCTCGGCCTGCGGCCGGCCGGTGGGCTCGGTGCCGAACAGATGGGGCAGGGCCGTGACCGAGCCCCAGTCGTAGGGGCGGATGGCGGTGGTCAGGCGCATGGGCGCGGGGGCCGGTGGGGTGTCGGGCTGTGGCACGGGGGTTGCTCCAATCGTCGTCATGGAGCGTAGAGCGGGACGGGCTGATGTGCGTAGTCGGGGCCTCTGCTCGCGACGCCGGTGACGGCACGTTGCAGCGCCGCTATACATGGGTATAGTCTGCTTTGCGTATGAACAGTTGGCTATACAGAGGAATGGGATGACGACCGTACCGGACCCCGAAGACCTCACGGCGCGTGCGCGGATCAGGGACGCGGCGATGCGGCATATCGGCGAGCACGGCTTCGAACGGGCGACGATTCGCGAGATCGCCGAGGCCGCGGGCGTGTCGCTGGGCCTGGTGCGCCACCACTTCGGCTCGAAGCAGGCGCTGCGCGAGGCGTGTGACGAGCACCTGATCAAGGTGATCCGCAAGCTGCACGAAGAGGCCGCGCGCGACCCCCGGGGCGGCCTGAACCCGGTCGCGGTGATGGGGCCCTACCAGCCCTATCTGGCGCGGGCGTTGACGGAGGGCTGGGCGGCACCGCTGTTCGACGAGATGGTCGACATCGGCGAGCAGTGGATCGCGGAGGCCGACAAGAGCCGCCAAGAACCGCCGGATGTCGACGCGCGGTCACGTTCGACGATGATCGCCGCGATGGCGCTGGCGCCCACGGTCCTCCGCCAGCACGTCGAGCGCGGCCTCGGCGTCGACCTGGCCAGCCCGGAGGGGCAGGTCAAGCTCATGCGGGTGGTGCTGGACATCTACTCCCATGCCCTGCTCAGCCCCGAAGAGGCCGCACAGGCCAGGACGGCCCTCGACCGGGGCCAGATCACGTGAAGGAGCATCACCATGGCGGACGCCATCGCTGTGCAGGGGTTGGTGAAGACGTTCGGGGCGACCAGGGCGCTGGACGGCCTCGATCTCACCGTGCGCACCGGTGAGGTGCACGGATTCCTGGGTCCGAACGGGGCGGGGAAGAGCACGACGATCCGGATCCTGCTGGGCATGGTGCGGGCCGACGCGGGCACCACCCGGTTGCTGGGCGGCGATCCGTGGTCGGAGGCGACCGAGCTGCACCGGCGCCTGGCGTACGTGCCGGGCGATGTGACCCTGTGGCCCAACCTGTCGGGCGGCGAGGCGATCGACCTGCTCGGGCGGTTGCGCGGCGGCCTGAACGAGCGGCGCAAGGCGGACCTGCTGCAGCGGTTCGACCTGGACCCGCGCAAGAAGGCGCGCACGTACTCCAAGGGCAACCGGCAGAAGGTGGCCCTCGTGGCCGCGCTGGCCTCCGACGTGGAACTGCTGATCCTGGACGAGCCCACCTCCGGTCTCGACCCGTTGATGGAGGAGGTGTTCCGGGAGTGCGTCAGGGAGGAGCAGCGTACGGTGCTGCTGTCGAGCCACATCCTGGGCGAGGTGGAGGCGCTGTGCGACCGGCTGACGATCATCCGTGACGGCCGGACGGTCGAGACGGGCACGCTGGCGGAGCTGCGGCACCTGACCCGCACCTCGATCGAGGCGGAGCTGGCGGGGCCGCCGGACGGGCTGGCCGGGCTGCCCGGGGTGCACGACCTCAGCGCCGATGCCGGGCGGGTGCGGTTCACGGTGGACGGCCCGGCGCTGGACCAGGCGCTGCGCCGGCTCACGGAATCGGGCGTGCGCAGCCTGGTCAGTCGGCCGCCGACGCTGGAGGAGCTGTTCCTGCGCCACTACGAGACCGCGCGTTGACTTGCACGTCTATCCCAGCGGCAGGCACGGGCTGGGACTGGCGGAATCGGACCCCGTCGTGGGCGACTGGACCCGGCGGTGCGCCGCCTTTCTGCGCGGACAGGGGTGGTGAGCCATGATTTGTTCTACGCTTATGCTCCGAAGCGCTACGAGTGTGTAGTGCATCTCTGGACCGGAGGAGCCTGCGATGAACGACACGTTGAAGGTGGAGGACGGGCCGGATCGCATGCTGGTCCGGCTGGACCGCCCGCACGTTCGTAACGCGATCGACGCGGCGATGGTCGCCGACCTACATGACGTGTGCGCCGAGCTGGAACGGCGGCCGCGGATCATGGTGATCACGGGGTCCGACGGGGTCTTCGCCGCGGGCGCGGACATCCGGGAGCTGCGCGAGCGCCGCCGCGAGGATGCCCTCGCCGGCATCAACAGCGGGTTGTTCGACCGGATCGCCCGGCTGCCGCTGCCCACGATCGCCGCGATCGACGGCCCGGCCCTCGGCGGCGGCGCGGAGCTGGCGTACGCCTGCGACTTCCGCATCGCGACCCCGCGGGCCCGGTTCGGCAACCCGGAGGCGGGGCTCGGCATCATGGCCGCCGCCGGGGCCTGCTGGCGGCTGCGCGAGCTGGTGGGCGAGCCACTGGCCAAGGAGGTCCTGCTCGCGGGGAAGGTGGTGTCCGCCGAGGAGGCGCTGGCCGTCCGGCTGGTGAACGAGCTGGTCGCCGAGGAGGAGCTGCTGGCGGCGGCGGACCGGCTGGCCGCCCGTATCGCCAGGAACGCGCCGCTGGCGCTGCGCCTGACCAAGCTCGCCCTCGCCGCGCCGCCTGGCGCCCATCCTCGCTTCGACGACGTGGCGCAGGCCGTGCTGTTCGAGACGGAGGACAAGCACGAGCGCATGACCGCGTTCCTGGAGCGGCGCCGCTGACGACGTCGCCTGATCGCAGGCGATCAGGCGGTGCCCAGGTGGGCGCGGCCGGCGTCGGTGAGCACCCGGTCGTGACCCTCGGTGATGAGCAGCGGCGGGTCCGCCTTGTACAGGTCGGCCACCGCCGCGCGCTCCAGCCCGGCCTCGCGGGCCGCCTGGTGCGCCTCCAGCTTGTGCATCCGCCCGCCGCAGTCGGCGATGCGCCGCAGGAAGGCCTGCACCGGGTCGGCCGCGGCCGGGCCGCTGTCATGCTGCGGGCCGGGCCGTTCGAGCAGCATCGTGAGCTGCTCGATGATGCCGAGCACCGTCTCGCGCCAGGCGTCGGCCGTGGCGTCGCGATTGCCTCCCGCGCCGCCAGAGCCCTGCCAGGTCCGCTTCGGATGGCGGCGCAGGTACTCCCGTTCGAGTTCGAGCATGCGGGTGGTGTGGCGGGCGAACTGCTCGGCGCTGCCGTGCAGGAAGACCCAGTTGCGGGTGGCGTGCGCCTGGGTCCCCTGCCGTTCCAGCTCCGCGTCGCTGAGCTCGGCGGCCGGCCGGCCGTGGACGTCGTCAGTCATGGTGTCATTCCTTAACCATCGAGCCTGCGCAGCTCGTGCCGGTAGCGCTTGGCGTTGCCGAGATACTCGCGCACGCCGTGATCGATCCACTCGCTCTGCACGTCGTCGTCCAACGGCCTGGGCCGGGCAGGCACGCCGAGGGCCATGTGGCCGGCCGGCACCTCCAAGCCCTCGGGGACGAGCGCCTGGGCGCCGATCACCGAGCCCGTGCGCACCACGGCGCGGTTCAGGACCACCGCGCCCGAGCCGATGAGACAGCGGTCCTCGACCACGCAGCCTTCGAGGTGGGCGTTGTGCCCGACGACGCAGTCGCTGCCGATCACGGTGGGCCACTGCTCGGTGGTGTGCAGGACGGTGCCGTCCTGGACGGAGGTGCGCTCGCCGATCTCGATGCGGCCGAAGTCGGCCCGCAGCACCGCCGTCGGCCATACCGACGACTCCGCGCCGATGGTGACGCTGCCGATGACGACGGCGTCCGGGTGCACGTAGGCGTCCGGGTGGATCCGGGGCACCTGGTCGCCGAGGGCGTAGACGGGCATCTGTCATACCCCCGCGTACACCCGGGTCGCGTTCCCGGCGAGCACGGCCGCGGCCACCTCGTCAGGCAGCAGGCCCGCGACGGCGCGGGCGTTGGCGGCGATGCCGGGCACGCCGGGCCAGTCGGTACCGAAGATCCATTTCCGGGCCAGGCGGGCGAGGTCGTGCCGCGCGTAGTACTCGGGCAGCCGCTTGGGCGGCAGGCCGGACAGCTCCAGCCAGACGGTGTCGTTGGACAGGGCGAGGAAGGCGGCGGCGTCGTACCACCAGCCGCGCCCGCCATGGGCGAGCACGACGTTGAGGCCGGGGAAGTCGCGCACCACGGGGATGAGGAAGCGCGGGTCGGCGTTCTCGTTCGCGGCGCCGGGGAAGGAGCTGGTGCCGCAGTGCACGACGAGCGGGACGCCGCGTTCCTCGAGGACGTGGTACGCCTGGTACAGGGCCGGGTCGTCGCAGCGGAACCCGCCGTGCACGGGGTGCAGCTTGAGCGCGGCGGCGCCGAGGTCGAGCTGGCGGCGCAGCTCCGCGGCTACGGGGAAGTGCAGGTGCGGGTTGACGTTGGCGACCGGGCGGAACCGGTCCGGGTTGTGCTCGACGATCGGCAGCAGGTCCTCGAACGCCTGCATGCCGGTCGCCTTGGGGCTGTATTCGCAGAACAGCAGCGCGACGTCGACGCCCTGGGCGGCGAAGAGCTCGTCCAGGCGGGCCGGGCGGGGCCTGCCGCCGGCGTCCCAGACGTCCTCCATGATGCCGTCCTGGCCGAAGTCGCGGGCCCAGCTCAGCCAGGCCGGCTTGAGTGTGCCGAGCAGCGGCACGTGGACGTGTGCGTCGATGAGCCGGATGCCGTCGAGCATGCCCCCTACCTGCCCGCGACCATGGGGGTGTCCACGCCGATGCGGCCCGTCTTGTGCGACCCTCCGGGCGCGCCGAGCGCCGCGTCGCGGCCCGGCAGGACCTCGACGAAGAACCGGCGGTTGTCCTCGACGAAGCCGGCGTGCTCGGGGTCGACCCGCCGGTCCTGGCTGATCGCCTCGACGGGGCAGACAGGTTCGCAGGCACCGCAGTCGATGCACTCCTTGGGGTTGATGTAGAGCTTGCGGTCCCCTTCGTAGATGCAGTCGACCGGGCACTCCTCGACGCACGACTTGTCCATGACGTCGATGCAGGGTGCGGCGATGACGTACGGCATGTGGATCTCCTTCAGGCCGGGGGTGGACCGTCGGTCGAGTGCCCCGGGAAAAGCTGGGCGGCGGGGTCGAGGTGCACCGCTGCGTTGTTGACGGCCGTCGCCACTTCGCCGAAGCCGACCGCGATCAGACGGACCTTGCCGTCGTAGCCGGCGATGTCGCCGGCGGCGAAGATACCGGGCACGTTGGTGCGCATCGCGGAGTCGGCCACCAGGTGGCGGTTGTCGTGCAGGTCGAGCCCCCACTCGCGGAGTGGGCCCAGGTTGGCCGTGAAGCCGAGGGCCGCGACGAGCCGCTGACACGGCAGGGTGTGCCCCGTGCTGAGCTCGATCCGTTCCAGCCCGTGGCCGCCGAGAGTGGCGACGACCTGGGCGTCGGTGACGATCTCCACGGAGGAGGCCCTGAGTCGTTCGACGGAGCCGTGGTGGGCGCGGAAGGCCGCCCGGCGGTGCACGAGTGTGACGGTCTTCGCGATGGGCTGGAGCATGAGGGCCCAGTCCACGGCGCTGTCGCCGCCGCCGACGACCACGACGTCCTTTCCGGCGTAGTCCGCGCTGTCCGGCACGAAGTACTCCAGACCGCGGCCGAGGAACTCCTCCCCGGCCGGGAGCGGGCGGGGTGTGAAGGTGCCGATGCCGCCGGTCACGATCACCGCCCCGGCGGTGATCTCGGTCCCGGCGCTGGTCTTCACCACCAGCAGGTCGGGCCGTCCGTCGCGGGGTACGCGGTCGAGCCGCTGGGCCTCCTCGCCGAGCAGGTACGCCGGCTCGTACGGCGCCGCCTGCGCGACCAGGTTGGCGATGAGGCGGCGGCCGGTGACCGCGGGGAACCCGGCCACGTCGAAGATCTCCTTCTCCGGGTACATCGCGCTGACCTGGCCCCCGACCTGACTGAGCGAGTCGACGACGGCGGTGTGCAGGCCGCGCACACCGGCGTAGTAGGCCCCGAAGAGGCCGACCGGCCCCGCCCCGACGATCAGTACGTCGACGTCGAGGGCGCTCATCCGCTCACCCCCTCCGCGAGGAGCTCGTCGTCGCCCCCGTGGTCAGCGAGGAGTTCGCGGATCTTGAAGCGCTGGATCTTGCCGGTGGCGGTCTTGGGCAGCTGCTCGAGGAAGACCACCTGGCGGGGCCGTTTGAACGCGGCCAGCCCGTCGCGGCACCACTGGATGAGCTCCTCGGCGGTGACGTCTCCCTTGGCGACGACGCAGGCGATGGGTTTGTCGAGCCCGTGCTCGTCGGCCATGCCGACCACGGCCGCCTCCCCGACGTGCGGGTGCTCCAGCAGGCGGCTCTCGACCTCGGCCGGCGACACCCAGATGCCGCCCGCCTTGAGCAGGTCGTTGCTGCGGCCCATGCAGGTGTAGAAGCCCTCCGGCGAACGTACATAGGTGTCGCCGGTGTTGAGCCACTCGCCCAGGAACACCGCGCGGCTGGCGTCGGTGCGCCGCCAGTAGCCCAGGGCGATGGACGCGCCGCGTACGTGGAGCGAGCCGGGCTCGCCGTCGGGCACCGGCGTCCCCCCGGCGCCGCGCAGCTCGATGTCGTAGCCGGGCACCGGGCGGCCGGTCGTGCCGGGCTGGATCTCGCCGGGCCGGTTGGACAGGAAGATGTGCAGCGCCTCGGTGGAGCCGATGCCGTCGATGATCTCGACGCCGAAGCGCCGGGTGAACCTCTCTTGCAGCGGCGCGGGCAGCGCCTCCCCGGCCGACACGCCGAGCCGTACCGAGGTGAAGGTGTCGGCCGGCAGATCGGCGGCGAGCAGCGCGGCGTAGAAGGTGGGGACGGCGAAGAACAGGGTGGGCCGGTCCGCGGCCATGCGCTCGGCGATCACGGCGGGGGCGGGGCGGCGCGGCTCCAGCACGGTCGCGGCCCCGGCCGAGAGCGGGAAGAACATCGAGTTGCCGATGCCGTAGGCGAAGAACAACTTGGCGACGGAGAAGCAGACGTCGTCGGCCGTGATGCCGAGCACCTGGTCGCCGTAGGTCTCGCAGACGTGCCGGATGCTGGCGTGGCGGTGCATGGCGCCCTTGGGAGCGCCGGTGGTGCCGGAGGTGTAGAGCCACAGGGCCCAGGAGTCCTCAAGCGTGGCGGCGGGCTCGACCGGCTCCCGCTCCCCCGCCGCGATCAGGTCCACCCACGTCAGGGACGTGACCGAGCTCGGGGCGTGGAGCGGCGCGGCGCCGTCGCACACCAGGTGGCGCACCTCGGGCGCCATGGTGAGCGCCTCATGGACCTGGGGGCCGTAGTCGGGGCTCGCGATCACGACCGCGGCGCCGGAGTCGGCGATGATCGTGCCGAGCTCCTTCGCCCCGAGCATGGTCGAGACCGGGACGGCCACGAAGCCGCCGCAGAAGGCCGCGAGGATTCCGGTGAACATGGGCACGTCGTCGTTGGTGACGAACACGACGCGGTCGTCGCGCCGCAGGCCGAGGGCGCGCAGGGCGGCGGTGGCGGTCCCGACGAGGTCGGACAGCTCGGCGTAGGTGAGCGTGGTGTCGCCGCGGCGGACCGCGATCCGATCCCCGTGGCCCTCGTGGACGTGGCGGTGGACGAGCCAGCTTCCGGCGTTGAACTCGGTCATGTCACACCCGCTCGATGTCGTAGTCGCCCTTGCGGCCGGTGCCGTAGCGGCGCAGGGCGCCGTTGGGGCCGGAGGCGTTCGGGCGGATGAAGATCCAGTTCTGCCAGGCGGTGAGCCGTGCGAAGATCTTCGTCTCGACGGTCTCCGGGCCGGCGAAGCGGTGGTTGGCCTCCATGCCGGTCAGCGCGTCGGGCGACAGCGAGGCGCGTTCTTCGAGGGTGATGCGGAGCTCGTCTTCGAAGTCGATGTCGTCCAGGGCCAGGGTGACCAGGCCGAGCCGCATCGCGGCGGCGGCGTCCAGCGGCTCGCCGATGCCGGCGCGGGCGGCCTGCAGGTCCTCGTCGTTGCCCCAGAAGCGGGACTGGAGACGGGACAGGCCGTTGCCCATCGGGAAGTCACCGTCGTTGGACGGGGTGAGGATGATGGCGGCGGGGGCGGCGGTGTCGTCGCGGTCCTCGTAGACGCCCTCCAGCATGTACTGTCGGTCGGCGGCCAGAGCCAGCTCGGTCAGCAACCCGGCGAAGGCCGTGCCCGGGTCGATGACCGCGATGAGGCTGCGGCTGGTGACGTCCAGGCGCTTGAGCGTGCGCTTGTAGTAGTGCCGCACCTCGTTGACGAACCAGTCGTCCGCGAGCTCGCGCAGCTGGGCGTCGTAGGCCAGCACCCGCTCGGGGTCGCCGACGGCGCGCAGCACCCAGATCCCCAGCTCCGGCTCATTGGTGCGCAGGTGCAGAATCAGGTCGTCCAGCGCGCGCGTGACGGCGAGCGGCCAGTAGCCGTCGCCCTGGTCCTGCGGCGCGGCGGGTGGGGCGTCGTGCGGGCCCGCCACGGTGATCTCGACGCGGCGGTGCGGCCGGTCGATGCGCGCGGACAGGAAGGGGTAGGTGATGGTGTCGCCGTCGTCCTTGCGCTCCAGCGGCGTCAGCGGCACGCCTCGCGCGGCCGCGGGCCGCCCAGACGTCGCCGCGGCCTCCGTGGCCCGCCTGGTGATCTCCTCGCGGAAGGCGTTGCGGGGCACGGTGGCGTCCACCAGGCCCCACTCGACGGCGGTACGGCCGCGCAGGCCCTCCGACTTGGTGGCGAACACGTCGGCGCGGTCCCTGCGCACGTGCCGCTTGTCCACCACCCGGGTCAGGCCGCCCGTGCCCGGTAGCACGCCGAGCAGCGGCACCTCGGGCAGGGACACGGCTGAGGAGCCGTCGTCGACGAGGACGATCTGGTCGCAGGCCAGCGCCAGCTCGTAGCCGCCGCCGGCGGCGGTGCCGTTGAGCGCGGCGATCCAGGTCTGGCCGGAGTGCTCGGTGGCGTCCTCGATGCCGTTGCGGGTCTCGTTGGTGAACTTGCAGAAGTTCACCTTCCAGGCGTGCGTGGACTGGGCCAGCATGCGGATGTTGGCTCCGGCGCAGAACATCCGGTCCAGGCCGCCGGTCATCACGACCGCCTTGACCTCGGGGTGCTCGAAGCGCAGTCGTTGCACGATGTCGTACAGCTCGATGTCGACGCCGAGGTCGTAGGAGTTCATCTTGAGCTCGTAGCCGGGGACCAGGCCGCCGTGCTCGTCCACGCGCAGCGTGACGGTGGCCACCGGCCCGTCCACCTCGAGTTTCCAGTGACGGTAGCGGTCCGGGGAGGTCGCGAAGCGGACCACCGGCGGAGCCGAATGCGAAGGTTCAGCTGTGACAGTCAAGGCGCGCTCCGTTGGGAGGTAGGCGGAGGGACGTTAGTGCCTAATATTCGACGCATCTTAGATGTAGCGTCAAGGCTTTGTAGTATTTATCGTGAACCGGGAGGTGAGCGGCGTACGGGGTGGCCGGCCTGACAGAATGCGCGTCAAGAACATGTTGAACGACAGGAGGTCAGACGTGGCCCCGCGCGAACCGCGCACCCAGACCCGCCAGCCGGCGGAGCCCGTGGAACGTCAGCGTGAGAAGGCGTCCGCCAGCGCCCGCTCGGTCCTGCTGACGATCCTCGGCGAGTTCGTGCTCCCGCGCCGGGGCGAGGTCTGGACGGGCACCCTGGTCGACGCGCTGGGCGCGCTCGGCATCGAGGAGAAGTCCGCGCGGCAGGCGCTGGCCCGCACGGCGGCCGAGGGCCTGCTGGACTCGGTCCGGCACGGCCGCAAGGTGCGCTGGAGCCTGACGGAGGCCGGCGACCGGCTGCTACGCGAGGGCACCGAGCGCATCTACGGCTTCATGCGCGGGCCGCGCGACTGGGACGGCCGTTGGCTCGTGCTCACCGCCGGCGTGCCGGAGACCCAGCGGCGGCTGCGCCACCGGCTGCGTACCAAGCTCACCTGGCTCGGGCTCGGCTCGCCCTCTCCCGGCCTGTGGGTGATCCCCGACGCCGCCAAGGAGGCCGCGGTCCGCGACGTCGTCCGCGAGCTCCAGTTGGAGGACCGGGCCTATGCGTGGACGGGCCCGTCCGCCGGCATCGGCGACACCGCCAAGCTGATCACGGCCGCCTGGGACCTCGACGACGTGGAGAAGCGCTACCTGGGCTTCATCGAGCGTTTCCAGGGCATGACGGCCGCCTCCGGCCGGGAGGCGTTCGCCGGCCAGGTGCTGCTGATCCAGGAGTGGCGGCGTTTCCCGTTCCTCGACCCCGACCTGCCGGCCGAGCTGCTCGATCACGACTGGCCGGGGCCCCGGGCCGCGGCCGTCTTCCACGACCTGCACAACCGGTGGCACCGGCGCGCCCAGGCCGAGTGGGACCGCATGGACGAGGACGCCGCCGCCCGCAACTAGAGCAGCCCTTCGTCGGCCAGGTGCACGTAGTCGAACTCGACCGGCTGGTCGTTGATGCCGGTCTTCGGCGGGGCGATCCAGCCGGCGAACTTGCCGTACTCGTACTCGGGGACCATGAGGGCGGCGACCTGCTCGCGGTCCTGCGGGGTGGGCAGCCATTCGGTGACGAGGGCCTGCCAGGCGGCCTCGTCGACGACCTCACCCTGCGGGGTGACGTGGTGGCCCGCGTAGACGCCGACCTTGCGGTTGAAGCCCTCGTGCGGCAGATACAGCCGCTCGGTCAGCCCGGCGTCCTCCAGCGCCTGGTTCCAGCGGCGCACGCCGTTGGCACAGTCGGCGACGTACTCGTCACGCAGGTCGAGGTTGAGCGCGCCGAGCATCGGCACGGTCCTGGTCCTGATCTGTCCGTCCTCGACGTAGCGCAGCTCGCGGGTGTCCTCCAGCAGCACGTGGTCGTCCTTGCGGCGGGTCTCCATCCACCGGCCCTTCAGCCCGGAGGTGTAGTAGTTGCCGGCGTTGGTCGACTGCTCGGAGCCGAACAGGTCCATCGACACCGAGAACTGGAAGTTCAGGTACTTCTGGATCACGTCGAGGGGGATGCCGCCATGCGGGAAGACGTCGGGCGTGTTGTGCTCCTTCATGAGCTCGGCGGTGCGCTCCAGGACCCGCTGGACCCCGGTGGTGCCCACGAACATGTGGTGGGCCTCCTCCTTGAGCATGAACTCGCACGTGCGCGCCAGCGGGTCGAACGCCGACTCCTTCAGGGTCCCGAGCTGGTACTTGCCGTCCCGGTCCGTGAAGTACGTGAACATGAAGAACTGCAGCCAGTCGGTGGTCTCTTCGTTGAACGCGCCGAGGATGCGCGGCGCGTCGAGGTCGCCGGAGTTGCGCTTGAGCAGCTGCTCGGCCTCCTCCCGGCCCTCCCGCCCGAAGTAGGCGTGCAGCAGGTAGACCATCGCCCACAGGTGACGGCCCTCCTCCACGTTGACCTGGAACAGGTTGCGCAGGTCGTAGATGCTGGGTGCGGTGTGGCCGAGGATGCGCTGCTGCTCGACCGAGGCCGGCTCGGTGTCACCCTGGATGACGATCAGCCGCATCAGGTCGGCCCGGTGCTCGCCGGGCACCTCCTGCCAGGCGGGCTCGCCCTTGTGCTTGCCGAAGTTGATCTTGCGGTCGGGGTCCCGTTCGGCCAGGAAGATGCCCCAGCGGTACTCCTCCATCGGGACATGGGCGAAGTGCGCCCAGCCGTCGCGGCCCACGGCGATGGCGGTGCGCAGGTAGACGTCCCTGGTCGGCAGGGACGGGCCGAGCTCGCGCCACCAGTCGAGGAACTTCGGCTGCCAGCCCTCCAGCGCCCGCTGCAGGCGGCGGTCGCCGGCCAGGTCGACGTTGTTCGGGATGCGCTCGCTGTAGTCCACCTGGCTGAGGGGGCCGGTGGGCGAGGGTGCGGCGCCGGTACGGGAATCGGTGCTCATGTCTGCTCTCCAATACGTTTGCGGGCCGTTACTTCACGATCGAGTCGAGTGCCGCCGGGCCGCCCTGGATGGCGGTGCGCTGCAGGTGGGCGTAGACCGCGCGCAGCCCGCCCTCCTCCTCGCCGCCGCCCGCGCGGCCGGGACCGCCGTGGACGAGCTGGGGCATGGGCGTGCCGTGCCCGGTGGACTCCCCTGCGCTGTCGCGGTCGAGCACGAGGATGCGACCGTGGTGGGCGGCCGCGCCGAGCACGATCTGCCGGACGAAGTCCCGGTCGTAGGAGACCACCGACCCGGCCAGGGATCCTTTGCCTCGGGCGATCAGCTCGGGCAGGTCCGCAATGTCGCCGTACGGCATGAGCGTGCTGACCGGGCCGAACGCCTCCACCTCGTGGGGCTCGGGACGGGCCACGTCGTCCACCCGCAGCAACAGCGGCGACAGGAACGCGCCGCGCTCGGCATCGGCCCCCACCACCTCGACCTTGTCCGGGTCGCCGTGGATCAGCGAGCCTGCCGAGCGCAGTCGCGCGACGGCGGCCCGGACGTCCTCGCGCTGGGCGAGGCCGACGAGCGCGCCCATCGTGACGCCGCCGGCGCCAGGCGCGCCGACGACGACCCGCGCCAGCCTGGCCTCGACTGCTCCGGTGACGGCGTCGATGAGGTTCGCCGGCACGAACGCGCGCCGGATGGCCGTGCACTTCTGCCCCGCCTTGACCGTCATCTCGGTGATGAGGGCGTCGGCGAACAGGTCGAACTCCGGCTGCCCGGGCACGGCGTCCGGGCCGAGCACCGAGCAGTTGAGCGAGTCGGCCTCGGCGTTGAAGCGCGCCGAGCGGCGCGTGACGGCCGGGTCGGACCGCAACCGGGCGGCCGTGGCCACCGACCCGGTGAACCCGATGTGGTCCTGCCCGCCGAGTAGGTCGAACAGACCGGAGATGTTTCCCGCGACGAGCTGGATCGCGCCGGGCGGCAGCGCTTCCTCCATGATGCGCACGGCGTGCGCCGCGATGTACGCGGTCGGGGTCGCCGGCTTGACGATCGTCGGCAGCCCGGCGAGCAGCGCGGGCGCGAGCTTCTCCAGCATGCCCCACACCGGGAAGTTGAACGCGTTGATCTGCAGGCTGATCCCATGCGGGGTGGTGAGGATGTGGCGGCCCGCGAACGTGCCACCCTTGCCCAGCGGCACCGGGTCGTCCTCGGCGATCAGCGTGTGGTCGGGCAGCCCCTTGCGGGCGAGGCTCGCGTAGACGAGCGCCGTGCCAATGCCGCCGTCCACGTCGACCGCGGCGTCTCCGCGCGTGGCCCCTGCCCGTGCCGACAGGTCGTACAGCTCCTGCCTGCGCTCCTGCAGCGCCAGGGCGGCCGCCTTGAGCGCGGCGGCCCGCTGCGGGAAGGTCAGCTCGCCGAGCGCCGCCAGGCCGGTGCGGCGGGCGTACGTCACCGCGGCGGCGAGGTCGAGCCCCTCGCTGGTGACCAGGGTGACGATCTCGCCGGTCACCGCGTCGGCGACCGGGACTCCTTCGCCGGTGCCGGCGCGCCAGGACCCTTCGAGATAGCTCCGCAACGTCATGCCTCACTCCAGTCGTAGAAGCCCTTGCCGGTCTTGCGCCCCAGGTGGCCCTGCTCGACGAGCCGGACGAGCAGGGCCGGTGGGGCGAAGCGGGGGCCGAGCTCGCGTTCGAGGTAGCGCGCGATGCCCAGCCGCACGTCGAGGCCCACGAGGTCGGTGAGCCTCAGCGGCCCGATGGGGTGGCCGTAGCCGAGCGTCATCGCGGCGTCGATGTCCTCGGGTGCGGCGACGCCGGACTCGACCATGCGGATCGCCTCCAGGCCGAGGATGACGCCGAGCCTGCTGCTGGCGAAGCCGGGCGCGTTGCGGACGACCACGGCGGTCTTGCCGATCGCCGCCACCCAGGCGACGGCCCGGTCCCGGCGGGCGGGATCGGTGGCGGCCGCGATGACCACCTCGACGAGCCTGCTCGCCGGGACGGGGTTGAAGAAGTGCAGGCCGAGCAGGCGCTCGGGCCTGGCCAGCGCCTCGGCGAGCGTGTCGAGCGAGATGCTGCTGGTGTTGGAGGCGATGACGGCCCCGGGCTCGACCGCGTCCTCAACGGCGCGCAGCGTGGCCAGCTTGAGGTCGAGGTCCTCGGGCACCGCCTCGATCACCAGCCCGGCTCCGGCCAGCCCGGCCGTCCTGGTGTCCGTGACGAGGCGGGACATCACCTCGTCCGTTTCCTCGACGAGGCCCCGCTTCACGCTGCCCGCGACGGCGCGGGCCACCCGGTCCCGTGCGGCGGCCGCGGCCTCCTCGTCGCGTTCCACCAGCGTGACCTGGCATCCGGCGAGGAGCAGGGCGTGGGCGATGCCGGCGCCCATCCGCCCGCCGCCCACGACTCCGCAGCGTCCGGGTAGTCCGGTGGTCTCGGTCATTCCCCAAACTTGCCACATTCTCATTGCGCAACGGAAGACAGATGTAGCAGATTTATGGGTGACCGGGTTCACACATCCGGACACGCGTGATTACCATGCGCATACCCGCGAACATGTACCACCTGGCGGAGGTCGGCGACATGACACCGAAGACCCAGCTGCGCCCAGAGATCGAGCTGTCCTGGCGGCGCTGCCGGCTCAGCGGCCTCGGGCCCGCGGCGCCCGACCTCCGCTTCGAGCCGGACGAGGTCGACCGGCGCAGCCGCCTCGTCGCCGCCGCCCAGCCCGTCCTGGAACAACTGGCCGAGCAACTGGGCGACACCGGCTACTCCGTCATGCTCGCCGACCGCGAGTCGCGGCTCGTGGACGTGCCCATCGGAGCCCGCAAACTGCGCGGCATGCTGACCGGCCTGGGCGCGGTCGCCGGCGGCGTGTTCATGGAGGAGACCACCGGGACCAACTCGATCGCCACGGTGTACGAGCTGCGCCGCGGCCTAGCGGTGCGAGGCGAGGAGCACTACCTGGAGCCCTTCAAGCGGTTCAGCTGCTACGGGCATCCGATCATCCACCCGGTGACCCACCGGCTGGAGGGCGTCCTCGACATCACCTGCCTGGCCGAGAACGACTCCGCACTGCTCGGCCCGTTCCTGGCCCGGGCGGCGAGCGACATAGCGGAGCGGCTGCTGCGCACCGCGCGCCGCGCCGAGCAACGCATGCTCGCCGCGTTCCAGGCCGCCGCGGCCGGACACAACCGGCCGGTGCTGGTGCTCGGCGAGGGCGTGGTGCTCGCCAACTCCCCGGCCGTGGAGCTGCTCGACCCGGTCGACCACATCCGGCTGCGCGAACTGGCCGCCGACCTCGGCGGCCGCGGCGGCGCGGCGCGTTCCCTCGAGTTGTCCTCGGGGCGCAGGCTCGCGGTCCGGTTCCAGGCCGTCGCCCCCGGTGCGGACGGGGTGTTGTTCGAGTTCACGGATCCAGAGGGCACCCGCCACGTACCGCACCGGGGCCCGGCCGAGCCCCCTCACCCGGGCACGCCGGTGTACGTCGGCGGCGCCCCGGGAACCGGACGCACGACGGCGGTGCGGTCACTGGCCGGGGAACGCCCGATCTTCGCGCTCGACGCCTCCGAGGCGGCCGCCAAAGGGGAGGCCGGGTGGCTGGCCGCCCTCGACGCCGCCGTGGCCGGCGAGCCGGGCCTGCTGCTGGTCGAGGACGCCCATCTGCTGCCCGACGCCTGTGCGGTCCACCTGCGGCGCCTCATGGAACGCGCCGGGTCGTGGATCGCGCTGACCGGCGCCCCGGTCGCCGAGCTGACCGGGTACGCCGCCACGCTCGCCGCCGACTGCCCGGTCCGGATCGAGCTGCCCGCCCTGCGGGACCGTACCGAAGGGCTGCCGGGGCTGGTCCGGGCCATGCTCGACGACCTGGGCGCCGGCGATCGTGTACGGTTCACGCCCGCGGCCCTCGCGGCCCTGGCCGGTCACCCGTGGCCCGGAAACCTGCGCGAGCTGCGTACGGTGCTCCAGACGGTGCTGGCGCATCGCTCGGCGGGCGACGTGACGCCCCGGGACCTGCCCCCGAGCTACCAGGTCAGCCCCCGGCTGCGCAGGATGACGCCGCTGGAGCGGGCCGAGCACGACGCCATCGCGGCCGCGCTGCGCGAGCACGACGGCAACAAGCTGCGCGCCGCCCAGCGGCTCGGGATCAGCCGGACGACGCTCTACAACCGGATGCGGGCGCTGCAGATCACAGTGTCCAGTAGTTGAACAGTACGCCGGACACGCGCCGCCATATTTTGCCGATGAGAAACCCACCGGCAAAGGAGTCGTAACGTGCGAATCACGGCGGCACTCACCGCGACCCAAGGCGCTCCCTTCGCCCTCACCTCCCTCGAACTGGACGACCCACGGCCGGGTGAGGTCGTTGTGCGGATGGCGAGCTCCGGCGTATGCCACACCGACCTGATCGTCCGCGACCAGTGGTACCCGGTGCCACTGCCGGCCGTGCTCGGCCACGAGGGTGCGGGCGTCGTGGAGGCCGTCGGCGACGGGGTCACCTACGTCGCTCCCGGCGACCACGTCGTGCTCACGTTCAGCTCGTGCGGCGGCTGCCGCATGTGCGCCCAGGGCCGTCAGGCGTACTGCGACCAGTTCTTCGCCTGCAACTTCGCGGGCTCGCGCCTCGACGGCAGCATGACCCTGCACCGGGAGTCGGGCGACGTGCACGGCGTCTTCTTCGGGCAGTCGGCCTTCGCCACCTACGCCCTCGCCACCGAGCGCAACGTGGTGAAGGTCGACCGGGACGCGCCCCTGGAACTGCTCGGCCCGCTGGGCTGCGGCATCCAGACCGGCGCGGGCGGGGTCCTCAACTCCCTCAAGCCTCCGGCGGGTAGCAGCATCGCGGTCTTCGGCGCGGGCTCGGTCGGCATCAGCGCCGTCATGGCCGCCGTCGTCGCGGGCTGCACCACCGTCGTCGCCATCGACCTGAACGACCAGCGCCTGGAACTGGCCAAGGAACTGGGCGCCACGCACGTGATCAACGCGGCCGACGGCGACACGGTGGCCTCGCTCCGCGACCTCACCGGCGGGCTCGGCGTCGACTACACCGTGGAGACCACCGCGGTCCCTGCCGTGCTGCGGCAGGCGGTCGACGCGCTCAACCAGGGCGGCACCTGCGGCCTGATCGGCGCCGCCGCGCTCGGCACCGAGGTCTCCATCGACATGTCCGCGCTGCTGTTCGGCCGCGTCCTGCGCGGGATCGTCGAGGGCGACAGCGTGCCGCGGCTGTTCATCCCCAAGCTCGTCGACCTCTACCTGCAGGGCCGATTCCCGTTCGACCGGCTGATCAAGACCTACGCCTTCGAGGCCATCAACCAGGCGGTGGAGGACTCCGAGAAGGGGACCACCCTCAAGCCCGTCCTGACCTTCGCCTGAGCGACCAAGGAGCCCTGTCATGCAACTGCGTTACGACACCTTCTACATCGGCGGCGCGTGGGTCCGCCCGGCCACCGACCGCGTGATCACCCCGGTGAACGCCAGCACGGAAGAGCGGCTCGGCCAGGTGCCCGAGGGCGCCGAGGCCGACATCGACGCGGCGGTGGCCGCCGCGCGCCAGGCCTTCGACGACCCGTCCGGCTGGGCGAGCTGGGAGCCCGCGCGGCGGGCCGAGGTGATGGACCGCCTGGCCGACGCGATCGACCGGCGGGCCGACGGCTTCGTCGAGCGGGTGAGCGCCCAGAACGGCATGCCGGTCGCGGTCGCCCGGCAGCTCGAGACCGGCTACCCGAGCGCCGTGCTGCGGTACTACGCCGGGCTGGCGCGCCAGGCCGCCTTCGACGAGACGCGCCCCGGGTTGTTCGGCGGGTCGATCCAGGTCCGCCGGGTGCCGGTCGGCGTCGTCGCGGGCATCGTGCCGTGGAACTTCCCGCAGGCGCTGTCCATGTTCAAGCTCGCTCCGGCGATGGCGACCGGGTGCACGCTCGTCATCAAGCCGTCGCCGGAGACCGTGCTGGACGCGTACCTGCTGGCCGAGGCCATCGAGGAGGCCGGCGTCCCGGCCGGGGTCGTCAACATCGTGCCGGCCGGGCGCGAGGTCGGCGCGTACCTGGTCGCCCATCCGGGCGTCGACAAGGTGGCCTTCACCGGCTCCACCGCCGCCGGGCGGATCATCGCCGAGACCTGCGGGCGGCTGCTGCGCCCGGTCACGCTGGAGCTCGGCGGCAAGTCCGCGGCGATCATCCTCGACGACGCGGACCTGGATCTGGCGAAGATCGGCGAAGGGCTGTTCGGCTCCACGCTGCTCAACAACGGCCAGACCTGCTTCCTCGGCACCCGCGTGCTGGCTCCGCGCAGCCGCTACGCGGAGGTCGTGGACGCCTTCACGGCGCTGGCCGGCTCCCTGACCGTCGGCGACGCCGGAGACCCGGCGACCCAGATCGGGCCGATGGCGACCGCGCGGCAGCGTGAGCGCGTCGAGACGTACATCGCCAAGGGGCGCGGCGACGGGGCCCGGCTCACGATCGGCGGCGGGCGGCCCGCGGGCCTGGACAGAGGATGGTTCGTCGAGCCCACCGTGTTCGCCGACGTGGACAACGGCTCGGTCATCGCGCAGGAGGAGATCTTCGGCCCGGTGTTGTCCCTCATCCCGTACGACGACGTCGACGACGCCGTGCGCATCGCCAACGACTCGGACTTCGGGCTCGGCGGCACGGTGTGGACCGCCGACGCGGAGCGGGGTGCGGCCGTCGCCCATCGGGTCCGTACCGGCACCATCGGCGTCAACCGCTACATCCCCGACCCTGCCGCTCCTTTCGGCGGCGTCAAGGCCAGCGGCCTCGGCCGCGAGCTGGGGCCGGAGGGCCTGGCGGCCTACCAGCAGATCCAGACCGTCTATGTGTGATTCGCTATAGACGTTCTCGTATGTGTTTGAGCGGAAGATGCATGGACCGTCTCATCAGCGGAAGCGACGATGTGACCATGTTGATTCTGGCTCTTGTCGCACTCGCCCTGCACGGCGCCCTCGCGGGCCAGTTCTACCGGTGCTTGACGGGGTCTCGGAGCGTCGCACGCGATCTCGGGAGGCAATTTCCGCTTCAGCAATCGGCTTATGCTCGAAGTGATTGCCTTCAGAAAGGAGATCACAGTGACGGTGAGATCCTTCCCGCTCACATTGCGCGTTACGGTGAGCGAAGCAACTCCGGACGACATCAGGACGACGGCGGTGGCGCGCGCCCTTGAGTTCTTCGGTTCGGGTACCGAGCTGGACGTGATCAGCGCTGAGGCCGAGCCGGATCAGGAGCGCGAGGGCCACTACTGCGCGACCGTCGTCTTTCGGAAAGTCGCCTGACGAGCCTCTGCCTGCTCGGCGGGCGCGCTGGCCCGCGTCGTCCCGTAGACAGCACCTGGGGTCAGCGCGCCGGCATCCGTCCAGTGCGGTGATCTCTTCGACGAAGAGTACGCCGGGCGGCCTCGCGCTGCCCGGCGGGTCAGCGGTTGGGGGAGGCGGCGTCGCCCGGCTCCATGAAGACCTGCGGGACCTGGTTGTCCTCGACCACGCGGCCCAGCAGCCCGGCCAGCGCGGCGCGCTCGTCCGCCGCCAGGCCCGAGGGGAGCTCGTCGATCCGGCGGCAGGTCTCGGTGTAGAACGACTCGACCAGCTCGCCGCCCTGCTCGGTGAGCGCCACCCGCACGGCGCGCCCGTCGCGCGGGTCCGGCTCGCGGCGCACCAGGCCGCGCTGGGCGCTGCGGTCGACCAGCTCGGTGAGGCTGGACTTGGCCAGGTGCAGGATCCCGCCCAGCTCGCTCATCCCGTACGGCTGCGCCATCAGCACGCACAGCAGCTGCCCCTGCTGCGAGGTGATGCCGTACTCGCGCGCCGACTCGGCGTACACGGCGCTGACCAGGAAGGAGGCGCGCACCAGCGCGGAGACGACCCCCATGTGCTCACCCGTTGCCTTGACCATGTCGCCGACCCCCGGATTGATTCGGAACGCGAACGATCAGTCTAGCAAGGCTGGAGTTCAGGTAGGCGGCCCGGCCACCAGCAGGTCACAGCGCCCGCCCGGTGCCGTGCACACGACCAGCGCCGTGTCGGCGTCGGGAACGTGCACCGGACGATCGCCAGGTCCGTGGCCTGTCAGCACGGCGACCGGCGGGGCGTTCATGGCCCCACGTCATCCGCGTACGTGACCGCAAGGAATTTGAATCAGCCTTGAGAATGAGCCTCCGGAAATATGGACGGCTGCTTCGCGCTGGACGACACGCACGGCCACTACGATTCGCATCTGGGCCCAACGAACAATTAATCGGCGAATTCGAAGAAAGGCCGGCCGTGAGGGAGACATCGGGCGATCCAAAGGCGCCTGGAGCGGGCATGCGTGCATTGCGCGGGCGGCGGACGCTGTCGCTGATTACGGTGACGAGCCTGGCGCTGGGCGGCAACGCGGCCGCGGCCGGAGCCGACACGAATCCATTCGCGCAGCCCAGGAAAGTGACCGTCCTCGGATTCGGGGCCGTTCCGAACGACCGCAGGGACGACACCGCGGCCATGCAGAAGGCCGCCGACTACCTGTGTACGCACCCGGGCACGACACTGGTTTACCCGCCGGGTGTTTACCACGTCGACAGGGTCGTGAACACCGCGGATCTCACGGCCGATCCCAGGACGTGGACGATTCTGTATGACAAATGTGAAAACGTGAAGATCGCCGGTATTCACGCGAAAATCGAAGTCAAGGGCGACTTCACGAAGACAGCGGCAGGCAGCTATGGAGACAACCTGTTCGCCCCGGACAAGATGGCGACGACGCCGTTCTACTTTCAGGACGCCCGCGGCTTGAAGCTGTCCGGATTCGAGATCGACGGAAACGTCGAAAAGATGACGCAGTCAGTTCCGCAAGGGGGACGCCTGGCCGAGGCCTCGGAGCACGCGGTCCACATCGGCGGCAGCGTCAATCACGCCAGCCAGAACATCACGCTCACCGGCCTTCACCTCCACCACATGGCAGCCGACGGCATCCTGCTGGGGTCGGGCAGGGACATCACGATCCGTCATGTGCAGAGCGCCAACAACATCCGTCAGGGCCTGACCATCGGACAGGGCCGCAATGTGCTGGTCACCCAGAGCACCTTCCGCGATACCGGCGTGGTGGGCACCAGCCCTGACAGCTACCCTCTGCACTCTCCTGGGCGAGGCGTGGACATCGAGCCCGAGTGCACCCCCAAGGACGCCGAATGGGGCCAGTACGAGAGCGGCCGGCAGGTCGATGCCTGCAACGATGCGGTGGGGATGACCGGCAACATCCTGTTCGACCACGTGCGGGTCACCGGCAACCTCGGCGGCGGGATCGCCATGCCGCACGGCGAAAGCTCGGCGAACGTGACGGTACGCCACTCCTTCCTGCGAAATCCGCTGGGCAAGAGCGGCGACGTGGTGGACATGGGCATCGTCGGCGGGGTCGTGGAGGACTCTGTGCTCGATGGCCAGAACGGATTCGCTGTGGCCTGTGCCACCAGAGGCTCTGCGGTGCAGCTGACCTCGCCGATCTGGGAGCGCTATCTGCGAGATCTGGCCAATGACCCCTCTCCGGTCGCCCGGGGCGTCCACCGGCAGACCGATCCGACCTTCTCCAGCACCGTGCGGCGCAACACCATCAAAGGCCAGGGCCCGAAATTCCTGTGCCAGGACGCGACGCCCGTGATGAGGATCACCGACAACAAGATCAAGGGCACCCTGCTCCCGGCACCCCCGGAAACCACGTACTACCCGACCTTCGGCCACCTGATCGTCTTCTCGGGCACGCCTGACGCCCTGTGCAGCACGACCAACGCATGGGGGAAGGAGATCACCATCGAACGCAACGACATCTTCATCCCGCGCGCCGCACCCACCGGTCAGCCCTACGGCCAGATCAACTACTGCGGGAAGTCCATCAAACTCGCCGACAACGTCTACCGCACTGATACGGAAGATCCCGCCCGTCCCCTCTGGGTCTACTACAACCGCGCCCAAGGCGTGGGGTCGGTGACTCAGGACTGCTTCCCGGCCGGCGGAGCGATCGTCGCGGTGGACGAAAATCACGTGCCTTATCCGCTCACCGATCGGGGGACACAGAAATGCCTGACGTTGCCCCAGCCATAGGCAGGGAAGACTGATCCGCCGGCCCTCTGAATCCTGTTGCAGCGGGACTGGTGAGCCTGCTGAGGTACGTGCATGGACAGTGCCACTGAGCAGGTGCAACGGGCGAGGACAGGAAGAGACCGTACGATCCCCCGACAACCGGCTCCATGGCACAGGCTGGCGGTGCTCGGCGCCCTGATGCTGGCCGCCCTCACCTTCAACACCGCGGAGAACCTGCCGGTCGGCCTCCTGGAGCTCATTTCCGAAGACCTGCGGGTGTCCCTGTCAGCGGTCGGTCTCCTGGTCACCGGTTACGGCGTGACGGTGGCCGTCGCATCGGTGCCGATCGCCCACGTCGTGCGGGCCGTGCCCCGACGTTATGTGCTCACGGGACTGCTGGCCGCGCTCGTGGTGTCCAGTCTTGTTGCGGCGCTGGCCCCCTCTTACTGGCTGCTCCTGGTGGCGCGGCTGCTGACCGCGCTCGCCCAGGCGCTGTTCTGGGCCGTAATGGGGCCGGTCGCGGTGGGCCTGTTCGCGCCCGAGGTCCGGGGGCGTGTGATCGGGGCGTTGTCCGTCGCTGGTTCGCTCGCTCTCGTGCTGGGCGTTCCCGCTGGGACCTGGCTGGGCCAGCAGAGTAACTGGCAGGTGCCCATCGCCATGCTGGCGGCTCTGGGGCTCTGTTCTTTGGTGACGATCGCCGTTCTGCTACCGACTTCGCGTCCGGAAGAAGAGCCAGCCGCCTACGCGACCAGTCCCGACGTGTGGCGGTTCTGGACGGTGCTGGCGGCCGGGACCTTGTCCGCCACCGGGGCGTTCACGGGATACACCTACATCGTGACGTTCCTGGGCGACGTGAGCGGGTTCTCCCCGAGCGCGGTCAGCGCCCTGTTCGTGGTTTTCGGTGTCGCGTGTCTGGCCGGAGTGAGCATCACCGCGGCGTTTTTGGACCGCTTTGCGCAGTCCGCGCTGGCCACCGCCGTGGCCACGCAGGCGGTGGGGATGCTCGGCCTGTACGCGTTCGGCGCTCATCCGGTGGCGGCGGTGGTGTTCCTGGTGTTGATGGGCGGTGCACTCGGGCCGGTGTTCATGACCACGCAGAACGCGATGCTGCACTGCGCCCCGGGCCGCACGGACATCGCGCTCGCAGCGAACTCCGGTGCCTACAACGCCGGCATCGCAGCGGGTGCCGCGCTTGGGGGACTGGTCCTGCCGCTCGCCGATGTACGGGGCACCTTCCTCGCTGGTGGGCTGCTGACTGCCGGGGCGTGCGCGGCCCTGCTCGGCGGCGAACTGCTACGTGGGCGCCGTCGTCCAGAACGCTCAACACGCCGATGATGGACGCCGATCTTGCTAGGGGCACCGGCGTCGGGGTGGGGGAGCCGTCAGGCGTCGAAGCGCCGGCGGGCGGTCTCGATGTGGCCGAAGTACTGGTGGGTCCAGCCGCAGATGAGATCAACCGTGGCGCGCAGGGCCTGGCCCGGCTCGGTGAGGGTGTACTCGACTCGCGGCGGCACAGTGGGATGCACCTTCCGCTCGGCCAGGCCGTTGCGCTCCAGCATGCGCAGGTTCTGGGTGAGCATCTTGTGGCTGATGCCCTCGACCTCGTCGCGCAGCTCGATGAAGCGGAGGGTGCGCTCACCGAGAGTCTCGATGATAAGCAACGCCCACTTGTTGGCGACATCAGAGAAGATCTCCCGCGCCAGGGAGTCCGCGCGCCTCAGGTCCGCTTCGTCAGCCGTGCCCGCGAACTGCTTGGTCACCATCAGGTTCCCCAGTCTCTAAAAAGTGCGTTCTTCCACGTCAGCGAACACTCTCCTATGGTTTCTGAGTAACCGCAAGAGAGCACGGGCGCCCTCCGGCGCCTCGATCACCTAACCGATCAGGAGATCTCGTGGCTGTTTCGCTCATCAACCCTGACAGGCATGTCCAAGTCCCGCTCTACCACCACGTCGCGGTGGCGAGGGGGAGCAGGCAGGTCCACATCGCGGGACAGGTCGCCTGGGACGAGAACGGCGAGCTCGTGGCACCGGGCGACCTCGCAGGGCAGGTCACCCAGGTCTACCGCAACGTCGCCAAAGCGCTGGACGCGGCCGGAGCGACGTTCCACGACGTCGTCCGCTTCACGTGGTACGCCGCAGGCTGGAAGAGAGAGATGTACGACGCCTTCAACGCGGGCATCGAACAGGCGGCCCGCGAGTTCGACATCGCCACGCCGCCGGCCGCGCTGATCGGGGTGGACGTGCTTTTCGAGCCCGGCATCCTCATCGAGGCCGAAGTCACCGCGATCATCGATTGAAGCGGTCACACCAGGTGCGAGTAGTGGGGGATCCGATGCCCGGCTTGGTGCCGTTGGGCACGGAGGCCGGCCGCGAGCGCCGGTCATCTCGCCGTCTGCTAACGTTGCCCGCGACGCGGGGTGCCCGGCGCGCCGGGCTGAGATCACACCCGTCGAACCTGATCTAGTTCGCACTAGCGAAGGGACGTCATCGGTGACCTTCTCCGAGAAGATCTGGACGCGCACGGCCACGCTGCTCGAGGCGATCCACGACCACCCGTTCAACACCGCGCTGCGCGACGGCACCCTCGACCGGGACCGCTTCGCGTTCTACCTGGTCCAGGACGGGCGCTACCTGGTGGCGTACGCCAAGGTGCTCGCGACCGCCTCGGCCCGCGCCACCGACCCGGCCGACGCCGCGTTCTTCGCCCAGAGCGCGCACACGGCGCTGGTCGTCGAGCGCGGCCTGCACGCCGGCTACCTCGAGGAGTTCGGGCTGACGGCCGAGCAGACGGCGGGCATCGCCACCTCGCCGACCTGCCTGGCCTACTCCTCCTACCTCCAGGCCACGGCGCTCGCCGCCCCGCTGCCGGTGCTCGCCGCCGCCGTGCTGCCGTGCTTCTGGGTGTACCAGGACGTCGGCGCGGCGCTGCTCGAACGCACGGCGGGTGCCGCCGGGCACCCGTACCGGACCTGGATATCCACCTACTCCGACCCGTCCTTCGCGGCCTCGGTGGAGCAGGCCAAGGCGCTCGTGGACCGGCTGGCCGAGCTCGCCGACCCGGGGACGCGCGGGGCGATGGAGGAGGCGTTCTGCCGGGCCACCGAGTACGAGTGGATGTTCTGGGACAGCGCCTGGCGCCTCGAGACCTGGCCCACGGCGCAGTGGCTCGCCTGACACCCCGCCGTCACGCGTACGAGTCGCTGAGCTCCCTGCGCAGCTCGAGGGCCTGGTGCAGGTAGTGCCGGGCCAGCGCGGCACGCCCGGACGAGCGGTACAGCTCGCCCAGTGTCTGGTACGTGTCGGCCTCCCCGCTCCGGTCACCGAGCTGCTGGAAGATCATCAGCGAGCGCTCCAGCTGGTCGGAGCCGTCCAACCGGTCGCCCCTGGCCACCTGGAGCCCGCCGAGGTTCCGCATCGCGTACGCGCCGCAGTGCCGGTCCCCGAGCGACTCGAAGATGTCCAGCGCGTGCCCCTGGTAGCGCATGGCCCGCTCGGACTCGGCGACCAGGTCGTACAGGCGGCCGAGCTGTATCGACACGCAGCCCTCGCGGTGGGCGTCGCCGAGCTCCTCGGCCAGCCGCAGCGCGTCCCCGAGCCACCGCGAGGCCTGGCGCACGTCACGCAGCGACAGGTAGACGCGCCCGATCGCCTGCCGCGCGTACGCCTCGCCGCTCCTGTCGCCGATGGCCAGGAACATGGCCAGCGCGTGCCTGAAAGACCCCAGCGCCTTGAGGTGCCGGTTGGAGAACTGGTTGACCGCCGCCAGCCCGCAGATCGAGATCGCCTCGCTCCGGATGTCGCCCAGTTCGTGGAAGATGGCCCGCGCCCGCCTGAACATCTCGCCGGCCTCGGCGTACCGGTCCTGGTAGACGCAGACCTGGGCCAGGCCGCGGAGCATGGCCGCCTCGCCGTGGCGGTCGCCGGCCGCGCGGGCGCTGTCCAGGGCGATCCGGTGCGTGGCCTGCCACTCGTCCAGGAGGCAGTGCAGGTCGAAGTACGGGACCAGCGTCGCGGCCAGCCCCCACGCGGACTGGGCCAGGCCCGCGCCGGCGGCCAGCCGTACCGCCTCCACAAGGGACTCCCGCTCGGCGTCGAACCACGACAGGGGCTCGGCGGTCAGGCGGCCGAGGGTCTCCCGCGCCAGGCTCCAGCGGGGCGCCCCGTCGGACGTCAGCCCGAACAGGGTCGTCGGCAGCCGCGTGGCGGCGTGCTCGGCGGCGGTGAGCCAGCCGCCGAGCACCCTGACGAGCGCGTGCCGCTCGGCCCCGTCGACGGTCGGCCCGCCCGCCTTCTCCTTCGCGGCGCAGCGGACCAGGTCGTGCAGGCGGTAGCGGGGCTGGCCGACGGGGTCGGTGCCGGCCAGGCGCAGGAGGTTCGCGTCCACCAGGGTGTCGACCACCGTGTCCGCCCGGTGCCGGTCGAGCACGGCGTCGGCCACCCAGCCCGGCACGGACTGCGAGCCGAGCAGGCCGAGCGCGCGGAAGGCCAGGGCCGCGTCACCGGGCAGCCGGCGGTAGCTGAGCTCGAACGAGCCGCGTACCTCGAGGTCGCCGGCGCGCAGTTCGTCGAGGCGGCTCGTCTCGTCGTCCAGCCGCTGCTGCAGCACGCTCAGCGGCCAGCCGGACCGCCCGGCCAGCCGGGCCCCCGCCACCCTGATGGCCAGCGGCAGGTGGCCGCAGGAGCGCAGGATCGCCTGGGCGGCCTCGCGCTCCCCGGCCACCCGGTCGACGCCGACGATCTTGCCGAGGAGCTGCTCGGCCTCCGCGGGCGGCAGCACGTCGAGCTCGAGCTGGAGGGCGCCGGGCAACTCCGCGATCCGCAGCCGGCTGGTGACGAGCACCCCGCAGCCGCTGCCGGGCAGCAGGGCGCGTACCTGCGCGGTGTCGGCGGCGTCGTCGAGGAAGACCAGCATGGGCCGTTCGGCCAGCAAGGATCGATACAGTGAGGCCCGCTCGCGCAGCGTGGGCGGCAGGGCCGGCTCCGCGACGCCGAGCGCCCGCAGCGCCTCGGCCAGCAGGTCGAGGGGGTCGGCCGGGTCCGCGTCGGTGCCGCCCAGGCACAGATAGAGCTGCCCGGCCGGATACTCGGCGCGCAAGGCGTGCGCGCAGTGCACGGCCAGCGCCGACTTGCCCACGCCGGGCGGCCCGGTCACCACGGCTATCGACGGCGGCCCGTCCGGCCGCCGCTCCTCGGCCGACAGTGCGCGCGTCAGGGCCGCCACGTCCGCCGCTCTGCCGGTGAAGTCCGGCACGTCCGCGGGGAGCTGGTGCGGGGCCGGGGGCCGATCGCCCGGCAGCACGTGCGCGGGGAGCTGGTGCGGCGCCGGGGGCTGATCAACCGGCAGCACGGGCACGGGCGGAGGGTCGCCCGCCAGCACGGAGGCGTGCACGTCACGTAAATCCTGCCCCGGCTCGATGCCCAGCTCGTCCACGAGCTGCCGCCGGATCGTGGTGTAGGCGTGCAGCGCCTCGGCCCGCCGGCCGCTGTGGTGCAGGGCGAGGATCAGGCGCTGCCACAGATCCTCCCGGTAGGGGTGCTCGCCGATCAGCTCCCGCAGGCCGTCGATGGCGCCGGCGTGCTCGCCGCGGGCCAGCTTCAACTCGACCAGTTCCTCAGCCGCGGCCAGCCTGGCCTGGGTGAGGGCGCGCAGCCGTCCGTCCCAGAGCGGGCTGGCGGGCAGGTCGCCGAGCGGTGTCCCGCGCCATAACGCCAGCGCCCCGCGTAAGTGCTCGAAGGCCTCCTCGGTACGGCCCGCCGCCCGTGCCCTGGCCACCAGGTCCTCGAACCGCAGGGCGTCCAGCCGGTCCGCGTCGAGCTCGATCGCGTAGCCGGAGGCCTGGGCCACGATCTGGACGCCGGCCGAGCGCAGCGAGCTCACGTACGTGCGCACGTTGGCCACGGCGGACGACGGCTGCGTCCGCGGCCACAACACCTCGACGAGCACGTCGGAGCTGACCACCTGATTGGCGTCCAGCAACAGCGAGGCGAGCAGGAGCCTGGGCTTCCTGCCCGCGATCCGGAGGGGCCCTTCCGGGACCCGGACCTGTAACGGCCCCAGAACACTGAATACGGGCTGTTCAACCACCATGACCGCGCGTTCTCCTGAGCTGGGCGCCGGACGGGGCGCCCGATCGGTTGGGCGTTCAAGCTGGAAGGGCCTTTATACCGATTTTGGATGTTATTTGTATGCCGTATTCGCAATCTTGATCCCCAGCAAGAGCGCTTCGAGAGATCCAACGGACAGTTCGCGGCGCCGGCTGGGCATCGCCCCTCCGGCGCGCGCAGAAAGGTATCCGCATGAGACCCAGAGGGGTGCTTACGGCCGGGTTCGCCCTGCTCTTCAGCCTCGCGTCGGGCCCGATCGCGTCGGCGGCATGGGCCGCCCCGACCCCGTCTCCCACGCCGTCGTCCACGCACGAGCACGAGCACGAGGGAGAGGGGGGCGACCCGCCGAACCAGGTGGACGTCCCGCCAGTGTCGACCCTGGCCGCGCCGAGCTTCCAGCTTCCGTTCCCCTGCGGCCAGACCTGGACGGGCAACAACAGCGCGAGCAGCGCTCACAGGGCGTACGAGATCGACTTCAACCGGGGCAGCACGGCCGACGCCGACAAGGGCGACACCGTGGTCGCCGCCGCGGCCGGCACCGTGGTCATCTCCGCCCATCAGGGCTCGGCCAACGGCTACGGCAACCTGGTCAAGATCGACCACGGGGGCGGCTGGACCACGTTCTACGCCCACCTGAACTCCCGCACCGTCTCGGCCGGCGCGCAGGTCGCGCAGGGCCAGAAGATCGGCACGTTGGGCAACACCAGCAAGCCGGGCAACAACATCAGCCCCCACCTGCACTACGAGGTGCGCAACGGCACCAGCTACCCGAGCAACATCAAGAAGGCCGTCTTCAACGGCGTCACCTTCGGCTACCCGATCGCCACGGTGACCTCGAAGAACAAGTGCGGTGGCGGCGGCTCCACCAACCCGCACACGGCGACGTCGGTGTGCGGCAGCGGCTACAAGGTGATCGACTCCGCGGCCCTCGGTTCGAACGGCAACGTCTACCTGCTCTACAACTCGGCCAACGGCACCAACTGCGTGGCCACGATCAAGAAGACCTCGCTCGGCAAGGCCACCGCGACCACCGCCTACCTGGAGGTCGAGGACAAGGCCCGCGTCACCGACACCGGCAACTTCGAGTACTACGCCGGACCGGTCCGCGGCTCGGCCTCCGGCAAGTGCGTCAAGTGGGGCGGCAAGGTCGGCTCCAACACGTACAACAGCCCGTCCGAACACTGCGGGAGCTGAACCCCTGTGAACCTTCGCATCCTCCTGGCCGGCGCCGTCATCCCCGCGGCGCTGGTCGCGGGGCAGCCCGCCACGGCCGCCTCCGCCGATCCGATGGCCGACGCGTTCGCCAAGGCGGCCGCCACGTACGAGGTGCCGCGTGACCTGCTGGTGTCGGTGGCGTACTCCGAGACCCACCTGGACGGGCACAAGGGCGAGCCCAGCGCGAGCGGCGGGTACGGCGTGATGCACCTGGTCGCCGCCAAGACCCTGGACCGGGCCGCCACGCTGGTCAAGAAGCCGTTATCGGCGCTGAAGTCGGACGACGCGGCCAACATCGCCGGCGGCGCGGCCGTGCTGCGTGCCTACGCCGACGAGCTCAAGTTGGACGCCACCGCCCGCAAGGACGCGGGCAAGTGGTACCAGGCGGTGGCCAAGTACGCCGGCGCCTCCTCACCCGAGGTCGCCCGGCTCTACGCCGACACCGTCTACGACCTGCTGGCCCAGGGCATCCGCGCCACCACCCCAGGTGGCGAGACCGTGACCGTGCCGTCCCGCACCGTGACGCCGGACCGGGGCTCGTACGCCAAGGTGGACGACCTGGACAAGCCGAGCACGCTCGCGGCGGGCACGGACTACCCGTCGGCCGCGTGGGTGCCCGCGCACAGCAGCAACTACGCCGTTTCCAACCGGCCCACCAGCGACGCGATCGACCGCATCGTCATCCACGTGACGCAGGGCTCCTACGCCGGGACGATCTCCTGGTTCCAGACCGGGCCCAGGCCGAACCCCACCTCGGCCCACTACGTCGTGCGCTCCTCCGACGGCGCCATCACCCAGATGGTCAGGGAGAAGGACCGCGCCTTCCACGCCGGCAACTACAACCGGCGCTCGGTCGGCATCGAGCACGAGGGCTTCGTGGACAACGCGACGTGGTTCACCGACGCGATGTACCGCTCGTCGGCCGCGTTGACCCGCAACATCGCCGACCGGTACGGCATCCCCAAGGACCGCACCCACATCGTGGGCCACAACAACGTCCCCGGCGCCGACCACACCGACCCGGGCCGCTACTGGGACTGGACCAAGTACATGCAGTACGTCACCGGCAGCGGCGGAGGCGGCGGCACCAACCCGCACACGCCGGAGTCGGTGTGCGGCAGCGGCTACAAGGTGATCGACTCGGCCGCCCTCGCCACGGCGGGCACGGTCTTCCTGCTCTACAACTCCGCCAACGGCACCAACTGCGTGGCCACGATCAAGAAGACCTCGCTCGGCAAGGCCACCGCGACCACCGCCTACCTGGAGGTCGACGGCAAGGACCGCGTCACCGACACCGGGAACTTCGAGTACTACGCCGGCCCCGTACGGGCCGCCGCCCCGGACAAGTGCGTCAGGTGGGGCGGCAAGGCGGGCGCCGGAACGTACGACAGCCCTCTCGAACACTGCGGATGACAACCCACTGACCTGTGGCCGGATCGCGCGGGCTGGCGATCCGGCCACAGCCGTGTTCAGCCGGTTGTCTCCTTGGCGTACTGCGCGGCTCCGCCCGCGAAGTCGTAGACCACGCACTGCTCGTCACCCACGACCCAGGCGTCGTGCCCGGGCGTGCAGACGAAGACGTCGCCGGGCCCCACCTCGGCCTCGCCGCCCTCGTCCGTCCGCAGGCGCAGCCGGCCCTGGACGACGAAGCAATTGTGGTGGACCTGGCACGAGTCGGTGCCCACGATCGGTTTCACCGACTCCGACCACCGCCAGCCGGGCTCGAACGTGGCCATGCCGAAGCTCAGGCCTTCCAGGTTGCATACTTCGAGATGCCCCATGGGGAAGTCGCGACGCTCGTCCGGCTTGTCGATGCTCTTGACCTCGATCATGACGTCCCCCTTCCGTCACTTCCAGCTTACCGTTCGTGATCGCCGCGCCTGTTCCTGCGGACTCCGCCACACCATGTCCTGTTTCCGTACATGGCGGGAATAGGACTCTCGATCGTCTTTCGCGGCTTTACTGCGATCTGTCATGGTTCCCGGGGACACGATGATCTCTGAGGAGACCCATGATCGGCCGCTCGCTTGTCGCGTTAGGCGTGCTGCTGTCCACCGGGATGGCCGCGCCGACCCCCCTTCCCACCCCCTCGGTCCCGGCGCCGCTCGCCGGCCCGGCGGGGGAGTCCGCCAAGAAGATCACATTGATCACCGGTGACGTGGTGACCTACGACACCGCTCCCGACGGCAGCCCACAGGCCCGGGTCGAGCCGGCCGGCAGGCCCGGGGGCGCGCCGGTGTTCTTCATGTCGGTACGCGAGGGCAAGGCGTACTACGTCTACCCCACGGACGTGATGAGCCAGGTGTCGGCGGGACGCCTGGACAAGGGCCTGTTCGACGTGGCGTACCTGGCGGGCAACGGCTACTCCGACGCGGAGAGCCCCACCCTGCCGGTGATCGTCCAGCACGGTCCGCAGCAGCGCATCGCCGGGGCACGCACCCTCCCCAGCATCGACGGCGTCGCCGTCAAGGTGGACAAGAAGGCCGCCGGGCAGTTCTGGTCCGGGATCGGCACGGCCAGGGCCGCCTCCTCGAAGATCTGGCTCGACCGCAAGGTCCAGGTCACGCTCGACCGGAGCGTCAAGCAGATCGGCGCCCCCGAGGCGTGGGCGGCCGGGCTCAAGGGCACGGGCGTCAAGGTGGCCGTGCTCGACACCGGCATCGACGCCACCCACCCCGACCTGGCCGGCCGGATCGCCGCCGCGGAGAACTTCAGCTCCGAGCAGAGCGCCCAGGACGGTCACGGCCACGGCACGCACGTCGCCTCCATCATCGCGGGCAACGGCGCCAAGTACCGCGGCGTCGCCCCCGAGGCGTCGCTGCTGGCCGGCAAGGTGCTGAACAACTACGGCAGCGGCTTCGAGTCCGACGTCATCGAAGGCATGCAGTGGGCGGTCGCCCAGCAGGCCCGCGTGGTCAGCATGAGTCTCGGCGGCTGCTGCCCCGGCCCGGACAACCCGCTCGACCAGGCCGTCAACAAGCTCTCCGCCGACTCCGGCGCGCTGTTCGTGATCGCCGCGGGCAACGACGGCGAGCACCGCACGATCGGCTCGCCGGGCACCGCGGCCTCGGCGCTGACCGTCGCCGCCGTGGACCGCTCGGACGCGCTCGCGTCCTTCTCCAGCCGGGGGCCCACGGCGTTCGACTACAGCCTCAAGCCCGACATCAGCGCCCCTGGCGTGGACATCGTCGCCGCCCGCGCGCGCGGCACGTCCATGGGCCAACCCGCCGAGGACGGCTACACCGCCGCGTCCGGCACGTCGATGGCCACCCCGCACGTCGCCGGCGCCGCCGCGATCCTCGCCCAGCAGCACCCCGACTGGACCGGCACCCAGCTCAAGGCGGCGCTCACCAGCTCCGCCCGCGGCGACGGGCAGGACGCCTACGAGCAGGGCGCCGGCCGCGTCGACGTCGCCCGCGCCGTCAAGCGGCAGGTACGCGCCTCCGGCAGCATCGACTTCGGCTTCCTGCCCTCGCCCCAGAGCGGCCCGGTCACCAAGACCCTCACCTACGCCAACGACGGCGACCAGCCGGTGACCCTCACCCTGAGCACCGGCGTCAAGGCGCACCGGGGCGGCGACGTGCCGGTCCGCACGCTCACCCTCGACCGCGACACGGTCACCGTCCCCGCGCACGGCACCGCGCCCGTCACGGTCGCGTTCGACCCCCAGGGCCCCGACACCTGGTACGAGGGCTACGTGCGGGCCGCCAGCGGCGACGTCCAGGTGAACACGGCCGTCGGCGCGTTCGTCGAGCCGCGGAAGGTCACCGTGCGCGCCCGGCTGGTGCTGCCGGACGGGGCCACCGACAACACGGAGATCCCGTGGCTGCTCATGCGGACCGACGACCGCGACGACCTCCAGTACTCCTACAGCCCCGCCACGGGCGCCGAGACCGAAGCACAGGTCTACCCTGGCACCTACGCCGTGATGAGCGCGCTGGCCTGGCGCGGCGCGGACGGCGAATGGGTCCAGTCGCTGCCCGTCGAGCCGCAGATCGAGATCACCAAGGACACCACGGTCACGCTCGACCTGCGCAAGGCGCGCAAGGTCTCCGTGGAGACGCCGCGCGACTCGGAGGTCCACCTCTCCCAGTACACCTTCCGGCGCGAGGCGGCCAACGGCGTGGGCTCCGTCGACGCGGCGTCCCTGTATCCGCGGTACGGGTTCGACGACTACCTGATGCTGCCCACGCGCAAGGTCACCCAGGGCACGTTCCATCTCACCGGCCGCTACCAGATGGGCGCCCCCGCCATCCGCATGAAGGTGCCCGGGGGTCCTGAACTCACCCCGCGCTACGTGAACCTGCAGAAGGCGACGCGCAAGCTCGACGGCCGCAGCAGGCTCGCGCTGGTCCACGCGGGCAAGGGCACCGACTTCACCGGCCTGGACGTGCGCGGCAAGCTCGTCCTGCTCAACCTCGAGGACCTGTGCCCGGCCACGACCTGCACGGGCAACGCCCTGGACCGGGTCAAGGCCGCCCAGCAGGCGGGCGCCGCCGCGGTGCTCGGCTACGGGGCCGCCGGCCGGGCCTTCCTCGACCCGGCCGCGAGCTGGCCTGCCTACCCGATCCCGACCATGAGCCTGCCCGCCGAGCAGGGGCGGGCGCTGGCCGCCCGGTCCGAGCGCCGGCCGGTGACGGTCACGGCGGAGGGCGTCGCGACCACGCCGTACCTGTACTCGCTGATGCTCCCCGAGGAGGGCCGGGTCCCCGCCGACGTCCGCTACTCGGTCAAGTCGCGCGACCTGCAGCGGATCGACGACCGCTTCCACGCCGACCGGCCCGCCGACGTGCAGCTGAGCACGGCGGCGTCGCTGCTGACCCGTCCGGGTGTGTACGCCGGGCCGTGGTCCATGGAGCACACCGTGCGCGCGCAGACGACCTTCACCGAGTACGTCGGGCCGGTCTCGCCGGACGTCGTCTGGACCCGGGTGAACACGACGACGTACGACGAGGGCGACAACTGGCACGCCAAACGCGCGCTGAACGCGACCGCCGCGGACGTCTTCGCCAAGGCCGGGTCGCGCACCGAGGCGTGGGGGATCCAGCCCCGCGTGCCGGGCAACGTCGTCGTCTCCGACGCGGTGCTCGACGCCGGCGTCGCCCAGTGCTTCCCGTGCCGCACGCAGGACACCTTCCTCGCGGCCCTGCCCGTCATGGGACCGGTGCCGAACCACCAGGAGGCGTACGCGTACAACGCCAACTTCCAGAGCGACGTCCACGGCGGCAAGGACGAGATGTACCTGTATCGCGACGGGCAGGAGATCCCGCTCGTCGAGACCAAGATCGTGCTCTGGATCGTCTCGTTCATCGTGCCGACCTTCACCCTGCCGGAGACGGAGGCCACCTACCGGCTCACCGACAAGTTCCACAGCCCCAACTCGTCGCAGCTGTACGCCAAGGACGTCGAGACCGCGTGGACCTTCCGGTCCAAGCGGCCGACCGGCGGGATGTCCACGACGGGCGACGGGCTCTGCGTGGCCTGGTTCGCCACGGGCAAGCTGGCGCCGTGCGAGCCGGTCAGGCGGCTCAACCTCCGCTACGACGTGCCCCTCGACCTGGACAACCGGCTCAAGGCGGGCACCTCCCACCGGATCACCGTCACCGGCTACCACGGGTCCTTCGGCGTGCCGGACGCGAAGCTCACCTCGCTGAAGCTCTCGGTCACGTTCGACGACGGCGCCCACTGGACGCCGGTGCCTGTCTCCACCTCGGGCCGCGCCACCATCACGGCGCCCGAACTGGCCCGCACCACGGGCGCCGTCGGGCTCAAGGCGCAGGCCACGGACGCCGAGGGCAACACCGTGGAGCAGACCGTGCACCGCGCGTACGGGCTGAAGTGACGACCGGGCCGCGATCCCGGCGGCGGGCGTAGGCTCTGTGCTCATGCCTCGAACGGTGATCGCCTGGCTGGCGCTGGCGGTGCTGATGGCCGGATGCGGCGACATGCCGCGTCCGGAGCGCCAGGCGCCCTCGTCGCCTCCCGCGCCGGCCAGGTCCGCGCCGACGCCCGCGCCGCCCCTGGTGTCCACGTCCCGTGACGGCAAGGACGGCAAGGACGCCTGGCCGGCCGACGACGTGAACGGCGACGGCCGGTCGGATCTGGTCGTCGAGTTCGGCGAAGTCGACCGGCCGTATCTGGCGGTGGTCCACGGCTCGCCGCGGGGGCTCGATCCGGGGAAACGGGCGGTCGTGTCATCAGACACCTTCGCCCCCTGGTTGCCCGGCACGGAGGCGGGGAGCAGGGCCGATCTCGACGGCGACGGCTTCGGCGACGTCCTGGGTCACGGGTGCCCGCCCGGCCGGGACGGGCCGCGCCCGTACATCTTCTGGGGCGGCCCGCGCGGCATCAAGGCCAGGACGCTCCCCACTCCTGTGCGGGTTCCGGAGGAGAGCGAGCTGAGCGACTTCCAGGCCGTCGCCGGTGACTTCAACGGCGACGGCGCCGCCGACGTGGCGATGTCCAGCCCGGACAGCAGCGGGGAGGACACGAACCTGGCCGTGCTCTACGGCCCTTTCAGCCGCAGGGGGATCCCGAACCGCCAGACCCTCCAGCCGTCGCCGACCGGAGATGCGATCGGGCGGCTGGCCGTGGACGAGATCGACGGACGGCGCGCGACCGGGCTGATCGTGTACGAACCGGACGACGACGACCAGACGTCCGGCTGGCTGCTCGGCGCCGGCCCCGCCGGGCCGGCGAAGGAGGGGCGCAAGCTCAACGCGGGCATGGCCGCCGCGTTCGGCGACTTCGACGGCGACGGCACCAGGGACGTCGCGATCGGCGATGACGGCCACCGCAACGACGAGCCAGGCTACGAGACGGAGCCGCCCTCGGTCGACAGGACGCTGACCGTCTACTACGGCGACGGCCGGCAGAAGGTGTTCAAGGGCACGGCGGGCCGCGCGGTGTCCGGCGACTTCAACGGGGACGGCCGGGACGACCTCGCCTTCGGCGGGGAGATCGGCTTGTTGGACTTGGCGCCCTCGCACACCGTGACGCGGATCTTCTGGGGCGGCCCCGGCGGCCTGCGGGCCGGCGGACGCGTCGCCGGAGTGGACCGCGCCGCCCCGCTGACGGCCGCGGACTATGACGCGGACGGGGACGACGACCTCGTCTTCGCCTCCGGTTACACCGACCTCAAGCTCATGGTGACGGACGGAAGCAGAGTCCTGGCCCGCTTCGCCACGTCGATCCTGAGGTCCTGAACCTCAGGTACGAAGACAGGAGGACGTAAGCCTCTCCCTTGGGGGTAAGCGCGTGTTCACAAACGGGTAGCAACCAGACCATAGATTCAGATCCCATGAAATTTGATGACAGATTGCCCAGGCTCTCCCGGCGTTCCCTGCTTGCCGGTGCGCTCTCCAGCGCCGGTCTCGCCGCGCTGAGCGGCACTGCCGCGTACGCCGACGTGCGAGCGCCCCGCGTGCTGATCGCCACGAACGAGCCGTGGGGCACCTACCACGTGGCCCCGCTGCTGCCCGAGGCGCGGCGGCAGGGGTGGGAGGTCACGCAGCTGGTGCCCGACCTGTCCGGGATCAAGCCGGGCGATCCGGTGCCGGTGGTGACGCCGGACCGCGTTCAGGACGCCGATCTGCTCGTCGTGACGGGCGCCGGGGACTGGCCGGCGGAGTGCGCGGCGCGCTTCCGGCGGCTGCCGTTGATCGCGAGCTCGCTGGCGTACCAGCTGCCCGTCGAGGCGCCGCGGGCGAAGGAGTTCCGCGACCGGCTCAGGGCGATCACCGCGTCCTCGCCCGCCGAGGCCAAGGTGTTCGACGACTACCTGGGCACGCGCCGCCCGATCGCGGTCGTGGGCACCTCGCAGACCGACGACCTGCCCAGGCACGCCCCCGAGCCCGGCACGGTCCTGGTGCTGACCAGCGTCACCAGGTCCAGCAGCACCGGCGGCTCGGCCCCCGGCACCGAGCTGCTCCTGGCCGCGGCCGAACGGCTGGCGGCGGCGGGCAAGCACATCCTGGTCGGGCTGCACCCGCGCGAGGACCGCTCACTGTGGGAGCGGTACGAGATCAGCTCCGTGCCGTCGGTCCAGGCGTCCGCCCGCGCCGAGGCGGCCATCGGCATCCCGGGGACGGTGTTCCCCGTGGTCGCGGCCGTGGGCGTCCCGCTGGTGGGATGCACGGACCCGCGCCTGCAGATCCCGGAGTACCTGCTGAGCGTCTGCTCGCACACGATCACCGCCGCGGACGCGGCCCTGCCGGCCGTGACGGAGGCCAAGCCGGTGTCGCGAGAGGTGCTCTACGAGGCGGTCGGCCCCGTCGGCGGCTCGGCCCGCCGCCTGCTCAAGGTGTGGCGGAAGGCGGGCGTCCGCGTCTGAGCAGCGGTCGCGGCCGGCGGAGCCGGCTAACCCACCAGCTGGGTCAGCTTCAGCACCAGCTCGTACACGCCGAAAGCGAAGGGCAGGCCGACCCAGGCCCAGGCCAGCGCCATCAGGGCGGTCCGCCTCGAGGTCATGTCGCCTGCCCTTCCATCGCCGGCTCCGCCGGCTTCTCGTGGTACTTGTCGCTCACCGGCCGGATCAGCTCATTGGCGAGCAGGCCCACCGCCAGCAGCCCGATCATGATGTAGAGGGAGGTCGTGTAGAGCGCGGGCCCCGACCTGCCGGCCGCCTTCTGCGCGTCGGCGATGGCGTTCACGATGAGCGGGCCGAGCACGCCCGCGGTGGACCACGCGGTCAGCAGGCGGCCGTGGATCGCGCCGACCTGGAAGGTGCCGAACAGGTCCTTCAGGTACGCCGGGATCGTCGCGAAGCCGCCGCCGTAGAAGGACAGGATGCCCAGCGCGCACACGATGAACAGCGGCTTCGAGGAGTTCCCAGCCAGCGCGATCACCAGGTAGAGCAGCGCGCCGACGCCCAGGTAGACGCGGTACATGTTCTTGCGCCCGATGAGGTCCGAGGTGGACGACCAGACGAACCGGCCGGTCATGTTCGCCAGCGACAGCAGCGCCACGAACCCGGCGGCGGCCCCCACGGCGACCGGCGTGGCCGTGCCGGTGAAGAAGTCCCTGATCATGGGCGCGGCCTTCTCTAGGATCCCGATGCCCGCGGTGACGTTGCAGCACAGCACGATCCACAGGCAGTAGAACTGCGGCGTGCGGATCGCGTTGCGGGCCGAGACGTCCGCGTCGGTGATCAGCGGCCTGGCCGCGACCGCGGGCCGCGTCCACCCGGGTGGCGACCAGCCCTCCGCCGGCACACGCACCAGCAGCACGCCCATCGACATGAAGACCGCGTAGACCGCGCCATGCACGAGGAACGTGGTGGCGATCCCGCCGGTGTCCGTGCCGAACGACTCCAGCATCTGCGCCGACCACGGCGAGGCGATGAGCGCCCCGCCGCCGAACCCCATGATCGCGATCCCGGTGGCCATGCCGGGCCGGTCCGGGAACCACTTGATCAGCGTGGAGACGGGGGAGATGTAGCCGATGCCGAGCCCGATCCCGCCCACGCCCCCGTAGCCGAGCACCACCAGCCAGTACTGCCGGGTGGCCACGCCCAGCGCGGACAGCAGGAACCCGGAGGAGAAGCAGGCCATCGAGACGAACATCGCCCATCGCGGCCCGTTGCGCTCCACCAGCGTGCCGCCGAAGGCCGCCGACAGGCCGAGCATGACGATGCCCAGCTGGAACGGCAGGGCGCTCTGCGTGCCCGACAGCTGGAGCGCGGACTCCAGCGGGGGTTTGAACACGCTCCACGCGTACGCCTGCCCGATCGCCAGGTGCACGGAGAGTGCCGCGGGCGGCACCAGCCACCGGCTCCACCCCGGGGCCGCCACGATACGGGAACGGTCGAGGAAACTTGTCGCCACGTGTCACGCCTACCACATACCGTATGCAGTATTGGAGATCTTTACGGCGAGCGGTCAGAAATCAGCGACGAATGGCGGCGCCGCCTGCCCGGAGGCACTCGGGCAGGCAAGACCGGAGTGATGATGGTCGAGCAGGGATAGTTACTCTATGTAACAGCTCGACTGTATTTCGTGACAACGGAGGGCTAATGTGAAGATCGCCTGCGTGGGCGGCGGACCCGCCAGCCTGTACTTGTCCATCCTGGTGAAACGGGCCAACCCGGCCGTTGACATCGCCGTCTACGAACGCAACCCAGCCGGATCAACCTACGGCTGGGGCGTGACGTACTGGGACGAACTCCTCGGCAACCTGTACGTCGCCGACCCCGAATCCGCCCGGACCATCAGCGAGAGCTCCGTTCGCTGGGACAGCTGGGTCGCATACATCCGCCACCGCGCCACGGTGACGGCCAAGGACTCGGACGTCGGCTACGGCATCGGCCGGCACGAGTTGCTGGCCATCCTCGCCGAGCGGGCTCTTTCCCTCGGCGTACGGATCGAGTACGAGCACGAGATCACCGACGAGCGCGAGCTGGCCGACGCCGACCTCATCGTCGCCGGCGACGGCGTCAACAGCGTGCTGCGCGAACGCCACGCCACCCACTTCGGCACCGAGGTGACAGCCGGGCGGGACAAGTACATGTGGCTCGGCACCACCAAGGTCTTCGACGCCTTCACCTTCGCCTTCACCGAAACCGAACACGGCTGGATCTGGTGCTACGGCTACCGTTACAGCAACGACCACAGCACCTGCGTCATCGAATGCTCCCCGGAGACCTGGAAAGGCCTCGGCCTCCACCAGACCAGCGAAGCCGACAGCCTGGCCCTGCTGGAGAAACTCTTCGCCGACATCCTGGACGGGCACCCGCTGATCGGCCGCGGACAGGCCGACGGCAGCGCGCACTGGCTCAACTTCCGCACCGTGACCAACCGCACGTGGCACCGCGGCAACCTCGTCCTGCTCGGAGACGCCGCCCACACCACGCACTACTCCATCGGCGCGGGCACCGCCCTCGCCCTCGGAGACGCCGCCTACCTGGTCCAGGCCCTGTACCGGGAATCCCGGCTCGAGTCCGCCCTCGCCCGCTACGAGCGGAAACGCAGATCCGCGATCAGGCCCGTCCAGAGGGCGGCCCGCTACAGCGCCCGGTGGTACGAGAACCTCCCGCGCTACATGGAGCTTTCACCGCTGGAGATGTTCACGCTGCTGGGCCGGCGGCAGTCCCGGCTGCTCCCGCACGTCCCGCCGCGGCTGTACTACCGGGTGGGACATGCGATCGAGCAGATCCCGTCGCTGCTCACCTTCAAGCGGCGGGCGGGCTCGAAGGCCGCGTGAGCCGGTCGGTCTCACGCCAGACTCTGCCCGCCGTCCACGGTGATCACCTGGCCGGTGACGTAGTTGTTGGCCATCAGGAAGAGGGTGGACGCGGCGGCCTCCTCGGCGGTGCCGAAACGGCCGAGCGGGGTGTGCTCCCCGGCCTTGGCGATCGCCGCGTCGCTGCCGAGTCCGGACAGCGTGCGGAGCAGCGGCGTGTCGAAGCTGCCGAATCGGACGGCGTTCACCCGCAGCCGCCTCGGCGCGAGCTCGACGGCGAGTGCCTTGGTGAAGGTCTCGACGGCGCCGATGGCCGCCAGGGGGCCGGTCATCCCGGGCACCGGCCGGATCGCGTAGGTGCCGGAGGTGAACGTGATCGAGCCGCCCGCGGGCAGCCGGGTCGCCGCCACCCGGGCGGCGGCGAAGGCGCCCCAGACCCGGGAGTCGAGGACCGAGCGGAGGTCGCCGGCCGAGAGCTCCGTCAATGGCCCGGCGCCGCCGATGCCGCCGGCCGTCACCAGCACATGGCCGACCGAACCGGCCTGGTCGAAGATCTCCGCCAGGGCGTCCTCGTCCGCGCCGTCGGCGGACACGCCGAGCACCGAGTCCGCCTGCGCCGCGTCACGTACGCGGTCCACGGCGGCCGTCAGCCTGGTCTGATCGCGCCCGACCAGCACGACGCGGGCGCCCACACCGGCGAGCAGCACGCCGGCCGCCAGCCCGATGCCCGAGCTGCCGCCGATGACGACGACGGTGGCGCCGGTGAGGCCGGCGGGCAGCGGGGAGCGGACCGGCACGGGAGCGGTGGAAGTGGTGGACATGCTGTCTCCTCAGAAATAAACCATCTGGTTGGTTTAGATCAAAGCGGTCATCTGCGAAAAAGTCAACTGGATGGTTTAATTCTGTCCATGAGCTATGACGCGGAGGCCACCCGCCGGCGGATCTTCGAGGCCGCCGCCGCCGAGTTCGCCGCGCACGGCCTGGCGGGGGCCAGGGTCGAGCGCATCGCCGCCGCGGCCAAGGCCAACAAGCAGGCGATCTACCTGTACTTCGGCGGCAAGGAGAAGCTGTTCGGGGCCGTGGTGCGGGCCAAGGTCGACGAGGTCTGCCACTCCAATGCCCTCGACCCCTGCGCGGTGGCCGAGTCCGTCGGGCAGCTGTTCGACTGGTACCAGGACCACCCGGAGCTGATCAGGCTGCTGCTGTGGGAGGCCCTGGAGACCGGCGCGGGTCCCGTCCAGGGCGAGGACGAACGCCGTGCGGCCTACCGGGACAACGTACGGGACCTCGTCGATGGGGGCGTCGGCGCCGGACTGGACGAACCCCGGCGCACTCGCGCGGCCCAGGACTGGATGTTCACCGTGCTCGGGCTGGTCGCCTGGAACTTCGCCGTCCCGCAGTTGTGCCGCCTCGTGCTCGACGAACAGGACGACAAGGCGGCCCTGGCCCGGCGCCGCGACGCCGTGGTGTCGACCGTCCGCACCCTGGCCGCCGGCCGGAGCGGCGACGCTTAGATATTCGTCCGGTTACGGGCGCGTCATCCAGACGTCGATCGACAGGGACCAGGTGCCGTTCGGAGGGTCCGTGAGCGAGCGCTCGTCCTGCAGCGTCCGCAGCCCCATCACCCGCACCGGGGCGCCGTACGGGGAGACCTGGTCCTTCTCCGCGGCGAGCAGGACCGGGACGCGGCCCGCCCGTCTGACGCGCTCGGCCAGCCGCGTGACGTTCGCCGGCGAGGGCAGGTCCGGGTCCGAGGCGCGCACCACCCGGGCCGTGGGCAGGCCGCACATGCCGCGGACGAGCTGGGTGAACCGGTCTCCGGTGACCCGCTCGACGATCAGCACCGAGGCGTCGCGGGGCAGCGCCGCGCACAACCCCGCCACGGCGGCCGACTCGCCCCGCTCGACCGGGGTGAAGGCGGTCCCGATCGAGGTCACCGCGGCCGGGGCCACCAGCAGCAGACACCCCGCCGAGAGCAGGGCCCGCTGCGCCCGGCGGCCGTACCCCATGCGCCGCGCCCGCTCCCGCACCCAGCGCAGGCCCCAGACGGCGAGCAGGATCAGACCCGGGATGACGACCGGGACGAGCCGGCGGGAGGCCCAGGGGTGGTCCGGGGTGATCGACGGCAGCCACAAGGTGGTGACCGTGGTCCAGCCGATGACGGCCAGGGGGAGCAGCCAGACGAAGTCGCGCCCCCGGACGAGGCGGTGCGCCAGCACGGCGGCGGCCAGGGTGGCGAGCACCGCGATCGGGACGCCCACGTACCAGAACACCCAGTACAGCGAGTCCTCGTAGTACAGCCGGCCGGGGTCGGAGTGCAGGTGGTTGGCGGCCTGCGTCTTGGCGATGAAGTCGGCGGTGAGGACGTCCTCCGGGGTGAGCGGGACGCGGCGCACGGTCTGCACCCACGGGCGCGCGGCGAACCCCGCCATCACCAGCACGACCAGTCCCGCGGCCGGGGCGGGCAGCAGCCGCGCGGCCCGCCCCGACGGATGGCGCACCAGGCGGGCGATCCTCGGTCCGAGGCGCGGCGCGAGGACGGTGCCCGCGACCGTCAATGCCAGGACGGCCGCGCAGACGGCGAGCAGCGGTCCCAGCGAACCCGACAGGTACGCCAGGTAGGGCCGGGCCAGCAGGTACGCCGCCAGGAAGCCGAGCCCCGAGCCCACCGCGAGCCCAGCGAGCAGCGGCCACCCGAGCCGCCCGCCGGACACGCCGTCCCCGGCCCCGTGCCGGGCCTGGTGGCGGCGCAGCGCGATCAGCAGCCCCCCGTACGCGAGGACCGGCAGCAGATCGCGCAGCCCGTCGATCCTGACCGCCAACGCCAGCCCGAACACCAGCCCCGCCGACGCCGCCGCGCCGCCCGCCTGCACCGCCCGGACCCATCCCAGGGCCCGCACGACCGGGCTCCCCGCCGGGCCGCGCCCCGAGGCCGGGCCGGCGCCCGGATGCGCCGCGCGGGCCAGGAGCAGGACGCGCATGAGGGCGCTACCCCTGGGGGCACGGCGGACCCCTCCTCGGGCGGCCGGGTCGCCGGCCTCGGCGAGCAGAGGGGCCGGGTCGGCGGGGAGGAAGCCCAGGCCGAGCGCGCCCGAGCGAAGCCGGAAGCGGGCGTCCAGGAGCAGACTCACGCCGCCGAACAGGAGGATCATCGCCAGAGGCTCGCTGAAGGCGCTGCGCGAGGTGTAGATCAGGGGCAGGCTCACCGCGAGGACCAGCGCGGCGAGGACCGCCCAGCGGGCGCCGGCGAGGCGGGCGACGACGCCCGCGAAGGCCAGGACCGCCAGTCCGCCCAGCACCGGCGGCATCAGCAGCAGGCCCGTCAGCCCGCCCAGCCAGTGGCCGAAGGCGCCGATGAGCGGCATGCCCGGCATGAACTGCGGCACGACTGCGCCGCCGTACTGGTAGAAGCCGACGCTGTCGAAGTGGAGCGCGGGGTCGGGGCCGCCGAACGCGGCGAGGTCGAACGGGATGGGCAGCGAACCGTGCTCGGCCAGCCATATGGCGTACTGCGCGTAGGTCGCCGGGTCCCGGCGCACGATCAACTGCTCGGTGTGGAAGATCCCGTTGAACACGGCCGAGGCGACGGCGACGCCCACCACGGCCGCCGTGTGCCAGCCGGACGCCTCCACCGTCTCCGGCAGCCGCCGCAGGGCGTACCGGCCGAGCAGGAAGGCCAGACCGACCCCGAGCAGCACGGCTGGCACCGGGCGGAACCAGCCGAGCAGCAGCAGCGGCACCCCGGCCAGCAACCACCCGGCCACCGCGACCACCGGCGCCACCGACACCACGGCGAGCAGCCGGCCCGCCGAGGGCCACCGCACGCGATCGACCCACCTCACCCCCGAGAGCCTAGTGGGCACGCCCCTGCCCGCCGACCAGCACTGAGTGGCCGGAAGTGGGTCAGGCGCAGGAGTAGGCGTCGACCGCCTTTTTGGCAGCTCTCGTGCGCTTGTTGTACATGGGATCTATGGCCTCTATGGGTGCGTGACGGGTGGTCAGCTTGCTCGATGAGGTGCGGACCGCTTTCAACACCGTGTGAAAGTCGGCGGCGCCGCAGACGCGGTCGTTGTCGTCATCGACGGCGGGGAGCGCGGCGATCGGCTGCCGGTCGCTGTCCGTGGAACTCCAGCCAGCCGCGGATGTGCACCCAGGTGCCCATGATTCGATGATCGATCAGCCGATCCTGGCGCCGTACACGTGGTCGACCTTCATCGTCATGAGGACCCTCCGGTCGGCCACCATCACCGACCGGTACTCGTCCCAGTCCGGGTGCTCCCCGGCGGCGACGCGGTAGTAGTGCACCAGCGCCTCCACCTCGGGACCGTGGGGATCGGTCCCTGGCCCGATGAGTGTCACCGTGCCCTCGGCGGTGGCCCACGCCCAGCCGTCGGGGCTGGTGACCTCCAGCGCGGCTCGCGGGTCCCGGCGCAGATTGGCCGTCTTGGCGCTCCCCTCGTTCATCGAGACGTAGATGACGTCGGCGTCCTGGTCGTAGCAGGGCATGACGGGGGAGAGCTGGGGGCGGCCGTCCGACTTGATGGTTGCGAGGACGCCGAGCCGGCTTTCCGCGAGCAGCGTGCGTGGGTTGAACGGTGTGGCGGTCATAGGAGAATCCTCAACGTTCATACCGGTATGAAGGTCAAGCGGGAGCTGCGCCGGCGGACCGGGGTCCACGCGCATCATCAGCGTACTGATGGCCGCGCTGAGGAGCTGTTGTTCGTCTTCCGGGCGGCCAGTTCGAAGTGCTCGCGTGCCTTGCCGGGCTCGCCTCGTCGGCATACAGGGTGAGTGGCCCGTCGTGTCCGGCAGCGGCGATCACCTGCCGAAGAGCGGTCCGGTCCGTGATGATCCGGTGCCGAGCGGCCGGCAGGTGGTCCAGGATCATCCGGTAGTCCGGGAACGTCTCGTCGACGGTCGGGAGGTCACGTGAGGCACCGGCGCTGTGAAACCGCACGCCTTGCCGGTTCACCTCGATACTGATGTCCGGTAGGCGTATGGCCTGGGACGCGATGTTCTTCAGCTCCGAAACTCCGACCAGGAAGCGGCACGGGTCGCCCTCGACGGAGGAGGGCCGTAGCGCGCGGAGCGCCAAACGGTAGCGATCCGTGGCGACAAGCCGCACTTCCTCGCGTTCCACTTCGATCAGGACACAACCGAGTACCGGGAACTCCTCCCGCACCGAAGCGCACGCCACTGCCGGGGCGACCTGGCGCACGGCGCTGGCCCTGTGTCTGCCCGTTGGGTGTAACCCCCCGCCCTGCGCAGGCGGCCCGGTCACCGTGACCCGAGCCGGGCGCAGCAGGCGGTCGCCCACGCGATAGCCGCGGAGCAGGATTTCGCTGCAGGTCGCGCGGCCGGTCCGAGCCGAGGGTACGTAGCCCACCGCCTCGTGGCGCGTAGGGTCGAAGGTCTCGCCCGGCACGCCGAAGGCTTCCAGGCCGAGAGCCCCGAGTTCCGCCTCCAGTGTCTCGGCGACCAGCTCGAAGCCGCCGTAGACGTCGCCGAGCTCGCGGGCCCGGGTGATGGCGTCGAGAACGGGTAGCAGGCTGCGGAGCGCATGCGCCACCCCGACGTCGTACAGGGCCGACTGGTCGCGCTGGACGCGCTTGCGGTAGTTGTCGTACTCCGCTTTGAGCCGCTGCAGGTCGGCGGTGCGTTCGGCGAGCTCGGCCTGCAGCCGGGCGGTCCGTGACCGTGTCCGTCCGGCGGTCCGGCCTGTCGCGGCCCGCGGCTGTGACGTCAGAGCGTCACGGGCCGGCGACGGCATGCCGGCCGGGTCCGTTCTGTCGCCTGCGGTCTGGGCGGGCAGCGGAAGCCCGGCGGGCGGCCGCCCTTGCCGTGCGGGATCGGGCCGGCGGCTCATCTCTCGCCCTCCTGGCGTCTGTCCTCGTCGACGATCTCCGCGTCCACGACCTCCTCTTCGCCGGCCCGCTGCTGATCAGCTGTGCCTGCGCCGGCGCCCGCGCTCCCGCCGGGGGCGGTGCTCTGCGCCTGCGCGTAGATCGCCTGGCCGATCTTCTGGGCGGTGGCCGAGGCCTTCTCCGTGGCCTGCTTGATGGCGCCTGTGTCCTCGCCCTTCAGCTTCTCCTTCAGGTCGGCGAGCGCGGCCTCCACCTCGGACTTGACGTCTGCGGGCACCTTGTCCGGGTTGTCGCGCAGCAGCCGTTCGGTGGAGTAGACGAGCGTCTCGGCGTTGTTGCGGGTCTCGGCGGCCTCGCGCCTGCGGCGGTCCTCCTCGGCGTGCTGCTCCGCTTCGCGCACCATCCGGTCGATGTCGTCCTTCGGCAGTGCCGAACCGCCGGTGATCACGATCGACTGTTCCCGGCCCGTGCCGAGATCCTTGGCGAAGACGTTCATGATGCCGTTGGCGTCGATGTCGAAGGCCACCTCGATCTGCGGGACCCCGCGCGGCGCGGGCGGCAGGCCGGTCAGCTCGAACATGCCGAGCCTCTTGTTGTAGGCGGCGATCTCGCGTTCGCCCTGGTACACCTGGATGGCCACGGACGGCTGGTTGTCCTCGGCCGTGGTGAACACCTCCGAGCGCTTGGTCGGGATCGTGGTGTTGCGCTCGATGAGCCGGGTCATGATGCCGCCCTTGGTCTCAATGCCCAGCGACAGCGGGGTGACGTCCAGCAGCAGGACGTCCTTGACCTCACCTTTGAGCACCCCGGCCTGCAGGGCGGCGCCGATCGCCACCACCTCGTCCGGGTTGACGCCCTTGTGCGGCTCCTTGCCGCCGGTCAGCTCCCGTACCAGGTCGACCACGGCCGGCATGCGCGTGGAGCCGCCGACGAGGATCACGTGGTCGATGTCGGACACCTGGAGCCGGGCATCCTTCACCGCCTGGTGGAAGGGGCCCTTGCAGCGCTCCAGCAGGTCCTGGGTGATCCGCTGGAACTGCACGCGGGTCAGCTTCTCGTCCATGTGCAGCGGGCCCTGGTCGGAGGCGGTGATGTAGGGCAGGCCGATCGAGGTCTCGCTGGTCGAGGACAGCTCGATCTTGGCCCGCTCGGCTGCCTCACGCATCCGCTGCATCGCCATCTTGTCCTTGGACAGATCCACCCCGTGGGCGTTCTTGAACTGGGTGACCAGGTGATCGACGATCCGCTGATCCCAGTCGTCGCCACCCAGGTGGGTGTCGCCGGCGGTGGCCTTCACCTCGACCACGCCCTCGCCGATGGACAGCAGCGACACGTCGAACGTGCCACCGCCCAGGTCGAAGACCAGGATGGTCTGGTCGTTCTCCTTGTCCAGGCCGTAGGCCAGCGCGGCCGCCGTGGGCTCGTTGATGATCCGCAACACCTTCAGACCGGCGATCTCCCCCGCCTCCTTGGTCGCGGTGCGCTGCGCGTCGTCGAAGTACGCCGGCACGGTGATGACGGCCTCCGTGACACGCTCTCCGAGGTAGGCCTCGGCGTCACGCTTCAGCTTCTGCAACACCCGAGCCGAGATCTCCTGCGCGGTATACCGTTTGTCATCTATGCTCCCCGTTTCGGGGAAGCGCCACGTCGCCTCGCCCATGTGGCGTTTCACCGAGCGGGCGGTGCGCTCGACGTTGGTGACCGCCTGACGCTTGGCGATCTCACCGACCAGCACCTCGCCGCTCTTGGCGAACGCCACCACCGAAGGGGTCGTCCGCGATCCCTCGGTGTTGGTGACAACGGTCGGCTCGCCGGCTTCCAGCACGCAGACGACCGAGTTGGTCGTGCCGAGGTCGATACCGACGGGTCTGGTCATCGCCGGCCTCCTTCCTGCCGCCCTCCTCGTCCTGGCACGAACACCGCATTCGGATTCACAGCCACCACAGGCGTGTGGTGGGCCGGCCGAGGAAAGTCATGTCGCGCCCATCCCTGCGGGCCGGATGGAGCCGCGCGGGGCCCACCCGCAGCAGCGCATTTTCCAATGGCACGACGGCAGGAGAAAGGTCGGCGATCATCGCGGCCACGGCGGCCATGTGAGCCGGAGCACTCCGGCGGACGGCTCGCGCGGACACGTTGAGATTGAGATCGGGATCCGGCGTATGCGTGACCCTGACGGGAACTGGCCGCCCTCCGAGCGGAGCGTCGTGTCCGCTGCCGGAGTCGTAGGCGGCGCGCCGGACGGGGTCGCGCAGCACCGTGTAGTGGTCCCGCCGGGGCTGCTCGCCGCCGTACCGCACAGTCACCGTAGTCACCTCCTGCGCCACAGACAATCGCCAGCCGGATGCGCTGCGACCTGCAGGTATGAAACGGAACTTCGATATGGATGCTACCGCAACACCTGGGAAAATGCCCGATTTGTACCGAACTCGGTGCTGTTCTGGAAGAACGCCGAGCTCGGTCCGTACGCGTACGCAGGGTCCAGGTGCGGCGCCCTCGTCTCCGGCAGCGAGATGACGCCGGCGCCCGTGCGGACGTGGACGAGGGCGGACATGCAGCTACTTGACAGCGCCGCTGGTGATACCCGAGATGATCTTCCGTTGGGCCACGGCGAAGACCACGACCAGCGGCAGGCTCATCAGGATCACGTACGCGAAGATCAGGTGCCAGTTGTTGAGGTAGAGCCCGGCACTGGCCACGCGGAAGAGGTTGAGCGGGAGCGTGTCCAGCCGCCCGCCGATCACGAAGAAGGCGTAGAAGACGTCGTTCCACACGTACAGGCAGACCAGGATGGTGGCCGTGGCCAGTACCGGGCGCAGCAGGGGGAGCACGACCAGCCAGAAGACCCTGAGCGGGCTCGCGCCGTCGAGCTGCGCCGCCTCCTCGAGCGAGTCGGGGATGGTGCGGACGAAGCCGGTGACGAAGAAGATCACCGTGGACATGTAGATGCCCATGTAGACGCCGATCATCCCGACCGCGGTCCCGGCCAGGCCGAGCTGGCGCAGCAGCAGGACGACGGTGACGACGGCGGGCGGGAGCACGATGCCGCTGATCGCCAGCGCGTACAGGACGGCGTTGAGCCGGCTGGCGCGCCGGGCCAGGATCCAGGCCGCCATCGACCCGAACAGCAGCACCCCCACCACCGACGGCACGACGACCAGCAGGCTGCCCAGCGTGGCCTGCAGCACCTTGCCGTCGCCCCACACCTGGCCGAGGTTCTCCAGAAGGTGCCACTTGGACGGCAGCGACAGGTCCGGCTGGAGCGCCTCGCCCTGGGACTTGGCGGCCGTCACCAGCACCAGCCAGAGCGGGATGCCGATGGACGCCGCCACGAGGACGAGCGCGACGACGGGCTGCAGCCGCCTCCAGACACTCGCGTCACTCAGTCGGTTCATAGGACCGCCTTCGGCAGCCCTATGAACCAAGGCGCTGTGTCCATTGGTTCGCTCGCTGCGCTCGCTCACAGGACCTCCTCCCGCTTGCGCAGGACGTAGATGACCGGGAAGGCCATGAGGGCCACCAGCAGGAACAGCACCAGGCTCATCGTCGTGGCCTGCGCGAACAGCCCCTGCCCGAAGGTGCGGTAGATGAAGATGTTCAGGATCTCCGTGGTGCGGGCGGGCCCGCCGCCGGTGGTGGCCTGGGCGACGTCGAACCCGTTCATCGAGCCCAGCAGCGCCGTGGCGACGTTGAACGTGATCGCGGGCGCCAGCAGCGGGAAGCGGACCGTCCAGAAGGTACGCCACCGCGACGCCCCGTCGATGTGGGCCGCCTCCACGATGTCCTCGGGGATGGTCTTCAGCCCGGCCAGGTAGATGAGCATCGACAATCCCATCCACTTCCACGCGTGGATCAGCGCGACCACCACGATCGTCCAGGTGGTGTCGCCGAGCCAGGCGTAGTCGATCCCGAGGAGCCGGTTCAGGCCGCCGGTGGGCTTGAGCAGGGCCTGGAAGATGTAGCCGACGGCCAGCGCGGACATCAGCACGGGGATCAGGAAGAACACCCTGGCCACCCGGTTGACCAGGGTGTCGCGTTCGAGCAGCACGGCCAGGCCGAAGCCGAACGCGTTCTGGAAGACCGCCACCAGCACCGCGTACACCACCGTGACCCGCAGCGACCGGAACAGCGTGCCGTTGGAGGCCAGGTCGGTGAAGTTCTCCAGCCCGACCGGACGGATCGTGCTCTTGAAGCCCGACCAGTCGGTGAAGGCGTAGACGAAGTTGAACAGCGTCGGCAGGAAGAAGAACACCAGCAGGATGGCGAACGCCGGAGCCATGAACCACATGGGGTGCGTTCTCCGCCGGACGACCGGGCGTCCGCGGGTCGTGGTGCGCCTGGGCATGCTCTGCCGCGCGGGGGTGGTGGTCAGCACGTTGGACTCCTCAGAAACCGCTCGCCCCGGCCGCCTTGGCGAGCTGGGCGAACTGGTCCTGCGTGGCCGAGGCGACCTTCTCCGGCGTCAAGGTGCCGTTGATCATGTCGGCCAGGTTCAGGTACAGGTCGGGGTTGGCCACCGCCAGCGCCTGCATGGACCCGACGGCGGTGGGCAGTGAGGCGTGCACGTCGAGCAGCGCCTGCGGCACGCCCGCCGGGCTGGGCACCGACGGCTCCAGGGAGACGGTGTTGCGGTCGGCGACGAAGTCCTTGTAGCCGGGCCCCATCCAGTACGCCAGGAGCTGCCGTGCCGCGGCCTCGCGCTTGGCGTCGCCGGTCTTGAACGCCACGAGCGCGTTGGACTGGTCGGGGATGAACGTGCCGACGTTCCCCGACGGTGAGATCGGGAAGAAGCCGATCTTCTTGTTCAGCGTCGCGGTGTCCGCCGAGGCCTGGAGCTGGCCGAAGAACGAGTTCACCTGCACGACCATGGCGGCCTTGCCGGACAGCAGCGCCGCACCCTGGTCCTCGAACTTCGCGGTCTTGATGTCGGAGTTGAACAGCCCCTCGTCGATCAGCGACTTGTACTTCTTGATCGCCCCGACCACGGTCGGATCGGTGAACTTCTGCTTGCCGGTGTTGATCCGCTCCCACAGGCCGTCCTTGGCGGCGTCGGCGAGCTGGACCTGCACCCACCACTGGGTCGCCCATTTGTCGCCGGCCATCTCGAAGAACGGGGTGACGCCCTTGCCCTTGAGCGTGCGCGCCAGCTTCACCATCTCGTCGAAGTTCTTCGGCGTACTGGTGATCTTGTTGGCGGCGAAGACCTCCTTGTTGTAGTAGACGCCTTCGACCGCGGGGCTCGTGATGAGGGCCGCGTACCGGGTGCCGTCCAGGATGCCGGTGATGTCCTTCAGGTCCGGCGACAGCTGCGACAGCCACGGCGCGTCGTTCAGCGGCTGGAGGTTGGCCTTGGCGTTGATCGCGGTCAGCATGGACGCGGTCGGCTGCCAGAACGCCAGGTCGGGCTTGTCGCCGGTGGCGACCTTGGTCTGGATGCCCTGCTCGTACGGGTCAGGGATCGTCACGACCTCGACCGTCGCGCCCGTCGCCTTCTGGAACCCGGCGATGACCGCCTTGGGTACGGTGTTGCTGTTCTGGGCAGCCCAGATCGTCAGCTTGACGCCGTCGAGCTTCGCGGTCGGGTCGGCCCAGGTCGCGGGGGCGGCGGAGGCGGAGGAGGAGCTCTCGACGGAAGGGTCGCTGCACGCGGCGAGCCCGAGTGCGAGGGTGGCCGCGGCGGCGGCGGCCGTCCATTTCGTCTTCATGGTGGTCTCTTTCATGAGGCGGTGCGGATGCGGAAGATCCGGGCGGAGAGGGGCTCCTCGCCGCGGGACGTGAGCGTCAACACGCCAGGGCCGGGCTCCCAGTCGTGATCCCAGTCCGGCAGGTGCCGTGGGTAGAGGATGTCGATCTCGACCGCGCGGCCCGCCAGGTGGGGCAGGTCGAGCCGTACGGACCACGCATCGTCCCGCCGCCAGACGCCAGCGTATGTGGTGTCGCCGGCACGTAGTCCCAGCGCGAGCGAGCCGTCGTCCCAGCGCGGCAGCCCGAGCGGCCACAGCGGCGTCGCGCGGGCCAGGTCCGCGCGAATCTCCTTGTGGACGCGTACGGCGTCGCGGACGGAGTCGAGCTGCGCGGCGCTCATCCCGTCCAGGTGGCCGGACAGGTAGAGCCGCCCCAGCATGCCGGTGCACAGTGCGAAGGCGATCTCCTCGTCCGACATGTCGGGTTGCGGGTACGCCCAGCTCGCCGACTGCTCGGGCAGCACCGACATCGGCGCCGCCACCGCGATCGGCGGGTAGAGCCGGAAGTCCTGCTGGTCGCTGGTGGACTGCAGGTGCAACCTGGACAACATCGCGTAGTCCATGCGCATGGCGCCCGACGCGCAGTTCTCCAGGGTGAGCCCGGGGTGGCGCTCGAGCACGCCCTCCAGCCAGGCCAGGTGGGCCCGGTTGCAGGCCAGCAGCCCGTCCCCGGCGCTGTCGGCGTCCAGGTCGGTGCCCACTCCCGGGTCGATGTTGTAGTCGAGCTTGAAGTAGCCGACGCCCAGCTCCTCCACCAGCCGGTCCACGACCTGGTCCAGGTGCGCGACCGCGCGGGGATGGCGCAGGTCGAGATGGTAGCGGCCGTGCTCGACCAGGCGTACGCCGCCGCGCTGCAGGAACGCCTCCGGCGGCAGCTTGTCCGCCATGGGACTGCGTACCCCGATCACTTCGGGCTCCAGCCACAGGCCCGGCACCATGCCGTGCTCCCTGATGCGGCCCAGCACCTCCTCGATGCCGCGCGGGAAGCGCGTCTGCGACGGCTGCCACTCGCCGACGCTGTCCCACCAGGTGCCGTCGTCGTCGTACCAGCCGGCGTCCACGCAGAACACCTCGGCTCCCGCGGCCGCGGCCGCGTCGATCAGCGGCAGCAGCTTGGCCGTGGTCGGGTCGCCCGACAGCGTGTTCATGTAGTCGTTGAACACCACCGGCAGCCGCTCCCGGTCGGGATGCGGCCGGACGATCGCCCGCCGATGCGCGGTCAACGCCTCGGCGGCCCCCTCCAGGCCCTCGCTGGACACCGCGACCGACACCGGCACCGTGGTGAACGACTCCCCGGGGCGAAGCCGGTGCTGCCACTGGTGGTCGATGTCGGTCGGGCCGAGCAGCGCGACGTACGGGTCGTCGAGCCGCTCGCCGACCTCCCAGCGCCAGGGGCCGTTGTGCTCGATCTGCCACAGCCACGCCTGCCCGCTGTCGCGGTCGATCAGCCCACCCGTGGGCAGGTGACCGCCGGTCGACCAGGTGCCCTTCCCGACGACCGCGAGCCGGCCGCGCCCGTCCTGCCCGTGCGCAGGCAGATGCAGATCGGGTACGGCCTGCGCGCGGAGGGCCTCGCGGACCCAGCGGCTCTCGCCCAGCCACTCGCTGTCGGCCCGCACCACGTCGGTGGAGTCCACCGAGCCGGCGAAGGCGGCGGCGAACGACGTGACGCCCAGCAGCAGCGCGGGCTCCTGGCCGCGGTTGGTCACCCGCGTCCACGCCTGGAACGCGGCCACCCCGTCCGCCGAGCGGAGGAACACCTCGGCGTCCAGCCCGCTCTCCGCGTCGTGCAGGTGCACCCGCAGGACGTGCCACGCCCCGTCCGTACGCTGGTCGCAGCCCAGATAGGCGAGGCGCTGGCCGACCGCCGTCCGGGAGAAGCGGTGTGAGGCGCGCGCCCGTCCGGTGCCCGGGAGCAGCAGTTCCACCAGTGGCTGCGTCGCCCGGGGCCGGTGCGCGGTGGCGGCGTCGCCGCGCGACAGCGACCGCACGCCGACCGGGCCGTCGGGTGAGACGTCGAGCACGACCCGAAGGCTCGGGTGGCCCCAGACGACGCTGGTGTTCATGGATCTCCCTTGCTTGTTCTGGCGTTCTGGCCGAGCGGCGCTTGCTCTGGCCGAGCGGCGCTTCCTCTAACCGAGTGGCGCTTGCTCTGGCCGAGTGGCGCTTGCTCTGGCCGAGCGGTGCTTGCTCTAGCCGAGTGGTGCGGCGATCTGGATGCGGTCTATGTCGGGTGCGTAGCGGCTGGAGGCGTTGCCGAACGTGATCGTGTTCTGGCCGGCGGCCAGTGTGACGTCCACGACCGTGGTGCGGTAGTTCGACCAGCCCAGCGTGTTGCGGAAGTAGTGCCGGGCGGCTGAGCCGCCGTTGACGGAGATGTCGGCGTAGCGGTCGACGATGTTGGTGTTGTAGTTGGTCGCGCCCTCGCCCAGCTCACCGTTGGCGTACGTGACGACCATGCGGTAGCGGCCGGCCGATGGGACGGTGACGTTGTTGAAGCGCAGGGTGTTGGCCGCGCCGGCGCCGATGAAGCCGACGTAGCGACCGCCCGAGGCGGCCGAGTTGGACGCGACCCTGGCGGCGCCGCCCAGCGTGTTTGCGCTGGACTCGGCCTCGTATGCGGTGATCGTGCCGGCGGACGATGTCACGTCGATGTGGTCCAGCTGGGCCGTGCCCACGTCCAGGCGGTTGATCCCCGCTGTCAGGAACACCTTGGTGGTGGCGGTGTTCCAGCTCGTGGCGGCGGGCAGCGTCACGTCGGTCAGGTCGGAGCCGTTGAGCCGCAGCCTGACCACGCGGGCGGCCTGAGCCGAGTAGCGCAGGCCGATGGTGTAGTAGCCGTCCGCGGGCGCCGTGACCACGAACTTGGTGCTTCCGTCCACGTAGGAGACCGGGCCGTACGTGATCGAGCCGGACAGGGCGGCGTACTCGGCCTCGTAGCGGGAGCCGTTGGCCGCGGCCCTGGCCGGGGTCACGATCACCTGGTACGCGGAGGAGCCCTTGAGCCCTGTGAGCGGGATCGTGATCTGGCCGCTGCTCGGGGTGAATTCCGCGTCGGTGAGCTGGTACGGGCCGGGGGAGGGGTTCAGCCCGGTGTTGTCCACGCCCCAGACGGTGGCGCGGACGGGGGTGCCCAGGGCGCCGGGGATGCCCTTGACGACCAGGTTCGTGTCGTACGTGCCGCTGGCCGGGTTGTTGCCGCCGAAGATCACCCTGGCCTGCTTCTTGGCCTGGTCGAACGCGGCCAGCCCCTGCAGCGAGCCGCCCACTGCGGGCGGGGTGACGGCCACGGTGTCGCCGGTCAGCTCGCCGTACCACTTGTACAGCCACCAGCCACCGGTCGCCTGGTTGTTCCTGGTGACCAGGTCGTTCAGCCCGCCGGCCGTCGTCCAGTACGCCAGGCACCCGTCGACCTTGCTGTTCTCGAACTTGGCCACGAACTGCACCAGATTGCCCGGCACGCCCAGATCGCCGGACGACCGGCCGTACTCGTTGATCGTGATGCTTCTGGGTGAGATGCCGAGGCTTGACTCGATCGCCCGGTAGTCGGAGTGGTGCGTGTGCCAGCTCGTGAAGAAGTCGTTGCCCAGCTCGTGCCAGGTGGTGACGTCGGGCAGCACGGCGTTGTCCCGCGCGAACTGCATGAACGTGCGCATGTCGGCCGAGCGGTAGCTCGCGAAGTTGGGGCCGGCGATGCGGGCGCCGGGGTCGAGCGAGCGGATCCGGCGATAGACGGTCCGGTAGTCGTTCATGAAGCCGGTCAGGTTGCCGCCGTACCAGATCTGGTCGGGCTCGTTGAAGGGGACGTACACGTACGAGGTGCGGTACGGGTCGGCGACGACCTTCCTGACCATCGTGTCCACCTTGGCCAGATAGTCGTCGATGCCGAGGTTCTCGTACGGCCACTGCTTGTAGATGTCCTGCATGTAGATCTGGATCTCGCGGCCGCCGGCGCGCTTGAACATGGGGGCGACCTTGAGCGCGTCACCGTTCGGGTGCTGCAGGCCGTCGGGGGCCTTCTGGGCGGTGACCTGGGGCTTGAGGGCGGCGAGCATGGTCTCGTTCGGGATGCCCTCGTCGCCGAGTCCGTACAGGAAGCCGGTGGCGCCGTACCGCAGCGCGCCGGTCTGGGTGGCGAGGTCGACGACGAGCTGGGACGCGGCCTGGGCGGGGGCGGCATGCGCGGCAGCGGTCACCATGACCACCGCCAGCGCCGCTGACCAGGCATTTTTCCTCCTCATGACGGGACAACCTCCTTGCGTGCTTGGGCGGTTTTCGCGCCCGTGGGGGTACGTGGAGGTGCTGGATGTGACCGGTCACATTTCCTTGAAGCATGAGTGTGACCGCTCACATTGCCCAGGAAAAGACCCTGTTACCAGGTTGTTACCGCCAAATGTCGACCGCAGGGCGGAGGGTAGGTGGGCCTGGCGCACCCACCCGTGGCCCTACTGGATGGTGGGCCTGCTGGGGTCCGCCCCGGACCGGCATCGCCTTCGGGCGATGGTGGGCCGATTCGCGATGGGTGCAGGGGGCAGCCCTCTTGCTGCATGAACGTCCTGAACCATCGGGTGCCGTCGTCGCAGGTCTGAGTGCGTTGGCTCCCCTACTTGGCTCCCCGCCGTGGCCCAGTCGGATGTGGGTCGATGACGCTGTTCTCAGTACTCCAGCCGTTGATCGTGAGCTTCATCGACGAGCGGATTGTTGTCGTTGGCAGCAGCGAGTGCACGATTGTTGACGGTGCTGCGCGATTGTCGGTCCGCGTGGATAGCATCACCTGGCCTGTGCAAGACGTCCGCGATGGCTCCGGGCGTCCCCGCCCCACCAAGGAGGCCACATGAGCGAGGCATACTCGCCGATCCCGGAACTGAACCTGCTCAAGGAGTTCGAGGACCGGATCGGTCGGGTCTACTACTCGAACAGTTTCGAGCTGCGCGAGTACGGCGCTGACGTTGGCCTTGACACGTGGTCGGAGCATCCGGAGTTCCTGAGCCGCTTCATCGGCTTCGCGCGGGCCACCCGCTCCGGCTCCGACTACGCCCTGTGGCGGTGCGACGATCGGAGCGATCTTGCCGCTCTGCCCGTCGTCCTGGTCGGCGATGACGGGGACCTCTATGTGATCGCGCGAAGCCTGACGGAGCTGTTCCAGCTTCTCACCATCGACAGTGAGCCCATCTCTGATCGCGGGTTCCCTGATCCTGAAAGCGTCGAGGTGCACAGTGATGGTCACCATCAATTCCTCACCTGGTTGGACCAGAACTTCGGGCTTGGGCCACCGGAGGACCTGCACGCGCTCTGGGCTGAGCGAAAAGGATGTGACGATCGGTTCAGGACATGGGCGAGCCAATTCATCGAGTTGGACGATTATTGATAGTCCACCGCAGTTCATTCATTTTCATGGCTATGCGGCTCGTCGCCGATAGTGGCTGGCCTGAGCACGAGCCTGGTGGCGGCGTCGCCAACCGGACCAGCCGAGCCGTTGGGCCGTGTCGTGGACGGGCTGGACGACGAGGGTGATGAACATGTGCTGGATTTCATTGCGGGTGAGCGGTATGAGGCGCGAACCAGACGTGCGTGCCACTTGCTGTCGCATGAAATAAGATCTCATGTCGTGCAATCCCTCGGGCATTTAGATCCCCAGCAACTCGGCGGCCATCGGCTGCTGGGCGTGCTCGGCCGGGGTGGGCAGGGCACGGTCTACCTCGCAGAGGGCCCGGTGGCGATCAAGGTGCTCAACGACACCGTCGCTCCCGACGAGGCGGCACACCGCAGGTTCCTGCGCGAGGCCGACGCCGCCAGGAGGGTGGCGCCGTTCAGCACGGCGAAAGTGCTGCAGGTCGGCATCGAGGGTGCCCGGCCGTTCCTGGTGAGCGAGTACATCCCGGGCCCGTCGCTGGACGCGCTGGTCAAGGGCGAGGGCCCGCGTTCCGGCAGCGGGCTGGTACGGCTGGCCGTGGCGACGCTCACAGCGCTGGCCGCCATCCACCGGGCGGGGATCGTGCACCGAGACTTCAAACCGGCCAACGTGATCATGGGTCCTGAGGGGCCGGTGGTGATCGACTTCGGCATCGCGCGTGCGCTCGACCACACCACCACGCACGGCGTGTTCGGCACCCCGGCCTTCATGGCGCCCGAGCAGTTCGAGGGCGTGCAGCTGACGCCGGCCGCCGACGTGTTCAGCTGGGCGATCACCATGGTCTTCGCCGCGTCGGGGCGCCCGGCGTTCGCGGGGGAGAGCATGCCGGCGCTGATGCATGCCATCATGACCCGCGACCCCGACCTGTCCGGCGTGCCGGAAGACCTGCGCATGATGCTGGCCGCCTGCCTCGCCAAGGCGCCCGGCGAGCGCCCTTCAGCCACCGACCTAGTCGGCCGCCTGACCGGCGACACCCGGCCGCCGGCCGCGGCCACGGGCGAGCCCGATCCGGCGAGCGCCCTCGGCGATCCTGCGCCCGGGGCGACCCGCAGGTATGGCGACGAGCGCCATCCGGGTCCCGGGGACTCGGGGCCCCACCCCGGTCCGCACCCCATCGCGCCGCAGCAGGGTCAGGCGGGCAGCGGGCCATGGGCCCGTCAGCAGGGCGGACCAGGCAGGTCGCCCGACACGCAGCGCCCGCCCACGCAGGCCGATCGGGCCAGAGAGGTGGCGGCAGGGCTCGCGGCGGGCCTGGTCGCGCTGTTCTGCGTGGCGCATGCGCTCATGACCTGGCGTGGGGCGATCACCGACGACTTCACCGCCATCCTCGACTGGAACGGCTGGGAGGCGGTGCGCCTTGGCGCGCTGGCCATGGCCGCCCCCGTGCTCACCGCGGGCCTGTGGCGCACCAGCAAGGTGGCCGCCCTGTTCGCTCTCACGCTGATCCTGCCGTTCGTCGTGGACCTGGTGTACACCTACGCGCTCGAAGCGCCCAACCGACTGCCGTGGCTGCTGGTCGGCCTGGCTGGCAACCTGGGACAGGGCGTCTGCCTGGTGGTGCTCGGCTCGCTGACCTGGCGCTTGACGCGGGTGGGGGCGGTGGCCGCGATACTGGCCGGCGCCGGGTTCGTGCTGGAGACGATCCTGTGGGCGCTCGTGGCCTCGATCAACGCGCACGACATCGTGCAGACCGGCCTCCACGTGGTGTCCGGCCTGATCCGGACGCTCACGGCGGTCTGGCTGGTGGCGCTCGGCGTCGCGCTGGTAGCCAGGAGACCACGTGCACAGGCAGCTTCGAGACAAGCCGAATCGGGACCCGGCCACCTGTAGGGCGACATTCCTTCTGAGCACGTAGGGCCTGGCCGGCGACACAGGCGATGTGCATGCTCTTCAGAGCTGGTCTTGGGGTTGGCCTGGTTCGTGCCCGGCGACAACGTGAGCGTTAACGTTCAAGATCGGCCCTCCCCGGCCGCCTGGAAGCTTCGGAGAGGGCCGCGACCGAGAGGAGGATCACACCACGTGCTCACCGTAGGCGCCGATCCGGTCCCAAGCCGAGTCTTCGCTGGTCGAAGGCGGTCTGACATGTCTGCGCTTGCCGAAAACCCATCCATGCGGCACTCCCGGGCCCACAGTCATGCCCGCAAAAGCCCAGCTCAGACACTCACTGAGGACGATCTACATCGATTCGCGATTGCTGGATCGCGGCCAAGGGCACCAAGCGCTTGGTTTTGCGGCATGCGGGTCGCGGCCTATCATGCAGATCTGTGAGCAGACGTTTGAGCCGGATCGCGGCCGTCAACGCGCAGATCATCGCCGAGGGCGAGTACACGGCCCACGACGGCACAGTCGTGGCCGTCGGCCCGGCGCTGGCGGCGGCGGTCTCCGGCACCGTCAGCCATCCGCCGGACGAGCCCATCGACGTGCCGGACATGGCGACGGGACACCACACGCTCTTCGAGGTGACCGCCGAGGGCAGTCTGCAGGCGGCGCGGCGGCTGCACCTGGCGGGGACCGAACGGATCGCCGTCCTGAACTTCGCCTCTGCCCGGAACCCCGGAGGCGGCTACCTCGGTGGTGCCAAGGCTCAGGAGGAGGACCTTTGCCGCGGAGCGCTGCTCTATCCGTGCCTGCTGCAGGCTCCCGACTACTACGACACACACCGTGCCTCTCCCGATCTGCTCTACAGCGACCACGTCAAGAGCTGCGCCCTGCCTGCGCTGGTCGCAGCGAAATACGTATCTTGTTCGTATTCGATCCATGGCGTGCGGCCATCCTGCTCGTCGCCGGCGACAAAGCAGGCAATTGGCGGCGGTGGTATCAGACCTCCATACCTCGAGCTGAACGGCTATATGAGCAGTACCTTGCAGAGCGTGAGAAGGAGATGCGGCAATGAGCACCTACCGGCGTTGGCGTGAAAGCGGACACCTGGAGCGCGCCATCGAGACGGCGGGAGGCACAGAGCCTTTCGACGATGAGATCCGGCGTTCGCGAGCCGAGGCCCAGGGCTGGCGGTTGGCGGAGATGCGCAAGCGCCGAGGGCTGACACAGACGCAAGTGGCGGAGCGCATGGAGATCTCTGTGGCCCGTGTGTCCCAGATCGAAGGAGGGGACGTCTCCACCAGGGAGGTGCTCGACCGCTATGTCGCCGCTCTGGGCGGGACGCTCAAACTGATCGCGGACTTCGGTGACGAGCAGCTCAAGGTCAGCTGACCGGGTGTCCTCAGGGCACCGAGGCGGGCAAGGCGAAGAGCGGGAAGTGGTCGGGGCCGAGGAATGAGACGATCTCGGCGATGCGCTCGTCACGCAGCGCGAACACGGTGATCGACCAGGCGACGTGCGGTCCCGTGGGGTCGTCGCCGAGGTAGCAGGCCACGGCTGGCTGGCAGTTCGCGCTGGTGGGGAGGGTGCGCCAGCTGGGGCATCTGGTTGGGACCTGACGGGCGAAGTCGGTGACCGCCGCCAGGCCGGCGTACCAGTGCGCCAGCGGCGGCATCGACCAGGTGACGTCCTCGGTCAGCAGCGCCACCAGGGCGTCGGCGTCGCCTTGTTCCAGTGCCGCGGCGAATTCGGTCACCAGCTTGCGTACGTGGGCGTCGCCAAGCTTCCGCAGAGTCTGCTGCTGGGCGGGGGAGGAGACCCTCTGGGCGGTGAGCTTGCGGGCCCGCGCCAGGGCGGAGTTCACCGAGGTGGTCGAGGTGCCCATCATGGCGGCGATCTCGGCGGCGGAGAAACCCAGGACGTCGAACAGCAGCAGCGCGGCCCGCTGGTTGCCCGGCAGGTGCTGCAGTGCGGCGACGAAGGCGAGTTCGACGGACTCACGCTGCTCGTAGCGGGCCTCAGGCGTGGCCGGGCCGTCGGCGAGGCCCTGATCGGGGTAGGGGCCCAGCCAGGCGATGTCGGTCAGCGGGCCGGCGTCGAGTACGGCTCGGTCGCTGGACGGGCCGAGGTCGGCGGGCAGCGCCCGCTTGCCACGGGACGCGATGAGGTCCAGGCAGGTACGGGTGGCCACGGTGTAGAGCCACGAACGCAGCGAGCCGCGGCCGTCGAACCGGGCGAGTCCCCGCCAGGCCCGCAGCAGGGCGTCCTGGAGCGCGTCATCGGCGTCGTGGGCCGAACCCAGCATGCGGTAGCAGTGCGCGTGCAGTTCGCGGCGCAGCGGTCCCAGCAGGCGGGTGAACGCGGCATCATCTCCCTCGCGCGCCCTGGCCAGATCGGCGGCCTCGGTCGCGGACGGCCCGAAAGGACTTTCCCCCATAAGCGATGATTGTGCCGCATAGCGGCAGTCCTACCTGCGACAGGCCATGACGACTCCGCCAGGAGGACTGCTATGACATCGACCGCGTATCACCATGTGCCCCGGGTGGTTTGACGTCTCCATTCCCGATGCCCGGCGGGCGCGACGCTTCTCCAAGGAAATGGGCGGAGCCGCTGACCCGGAGGCGGCTCGACGCCGTACGGTTCGAAGGCCCCGGCACCGACCTGACGATCGGCCTGCTCCTGGACGCCCAGTGGACCGCGGCCCGGCTCCAGGACGTCGGAAGGCCGCGCCTTCCAGACGAACCTGCCGACCGAGGAGGTGTTCACCACCCCCGACTACCGCCGGGTCAACGGCGTCGTGCGCGCCACGCGGCCACTGTCCCTCCACGGGACCGTCATCCGGGACCTGGAACTGCTCTTCACCGACGGTGTGGTGACCGAGGTCAGGGCGAGCGCCGGGGCGGACGTCGTGCGCACTCACCAGGCGAGCGATCCGGGGGTCGCCCGCCTCGGGGAGCTCGCCCTGGTCGACGGCTCGTCCCGGGTGGGGGAGTCGGGTATCACCCACCTGGAGACCCTGCTGGACGAGAACCCGCCACCTGGCGTGGGGAGCCGGGTTGCCCCCAGGCGTACCGTCACACCTGCGTTCCGACGACCCCGCAAAGCTCGACGCGGCGGGGGTGAACACCGCCACGTCCGGCTGGTGTTCAGCAACGAATCGGTGAATCGCCTGTCCGATCTGCGGGTCCGCGCCGACGCGGCGCTGGCCGGATGACACACAATGGCAGCGTGCCCACCGATCCCGATGAGAGGGGCCTGTTCACCGGCTGCGTGGGCGCGGTGAGCCACGCCAGCTCCCACATCGTCGACAAAGATCTGGGCGGACGCGCCAGCGATCCATGGGCGCTGAGCGGCGTCGCACTGATCCAGCTCGTGGGTGCGGCCCTCAGACTCCGTGCCAAGCCCAGAAACGAGGTAGAAGGCGGCAAGCCGAGTGCCTGCCGTACTGAAGTGCGTGGGTGACAGGAACACGGCACGCACCTCCCTCTGACGGAATCAGAGCGATGCGGTGTGCTCATGGACGACCCAGATCGCCGGCCGCTCAACGCGTGGTCGGGGAAAGGACCGCTGCGCCGCCGCGAACCTGCGGGGACGGCAGGCGGAACAGGGTGCGCAGCGCGCGCAGGGCGGCACGGTCGCCGGTTGCCGAGGCGGCGTGGTGCTCGAGCGCGTCGGCGAGGGTGACCTTGCCTGCGGCGATGTCGCGGAAGGTCTGATCGTCGGTGGTGATGGTCACGTCGGGGTATTGGGCCGGCCCGTGCACCGTCTCCAGGGTTCCGTCATGAACGCGGGCGTGGAAGGTCTCGTCCCCCACCCGGAATTCGTAGATCGCGCGGAGTCCGGCGGCGGCTTCGGCTTGGAAACACGCTCTCAAGCCGAGCACGCCCCAGCCGGGATGGAACGCCTCCCCTTCGCGGGGTTCCGCCATCGCCCACTTCAGGCCCCACCGGGCCAGGTCCAGCACCACCGGGCCGAGCTCCTCGCCGGCCTGGGTCAGAGCGTAGGCCGGCGTGCGGGCCGGAGGGGGAAGCGTGACCCTGCGCACCAGCCCCTGACGTTCCAAGGTCTTCATCCTGGCCGACAACAGACCGGTGCCCAGGCCACGCAGGTTGTGCTGCAGGTCGCTGAACCGTTTGGGGCCAGTGAGCAACTCGCGGATCAGGAGCAGCGTCCAGCGCTCGCCGACGATGTCGAGGGTGCGCGCGGTCGCGCAATACTGGTTGTAGCTCCGCTCCACATCAATATTTTAACGCTCGAGCTTCTCGTTTTCGTAGTCGAGGTCGTCGGCCGCCTGAAGGAGCAGCCGGGCGACAGCCTCGGGATGGCTGAGCATCACATTGTGCGGCGCATCCAGCGGGATCGACCGGTATCCCAGCTCGTCGGCGAACCGGTCGAAGGGGTAGGTCATGGGCCGGCAGTAGACGCCGGTTCCGGGAATCTTGTCGACTGCCCCGGTCAGACGGGTCGGCTCGGTGAACGTCCGCAGCGGCTGGGGGATCAGCCGGTCGGCGAGCCAGGCGGCGTCCGCCGAGTCGGTGATGCCGAACGCGCCCGGGGGAGGAGCCGGGACCGTTGTGCCGCCCCCGCGGGCCTCGGCGGCGGCGCGAGCCGCCGTCACGAGGGAATCGGGCGCGAGATCGAACAAGCTGTGTCCGTCGCCGCCCGCCCATCCGTCGAACAGGACGATATGGCTGACCAGATGCGGCCGGAGGTCAGCGGCCTGCCGGACCACCAAGCCGGCATAACTGTGCCCGACCAGGATCACGTCATCTGCCGCGCCGCGCGCCTGGTCACGGTCGCCGGCCAGACCGTCGAGCGCCGCGACGACCTCATCGGCGTGCAGGTGCAGCCCGGCATCGCCGTCGAGGGTGAGGGTGGGCATGACGGTGCGCGCCCCGGCTTGATGCAGCAGCGGAGTGACGCGGTCCCAGGCCCACATGCCATGCCAGGCGCCGTGAACGAGCACGAAAACGGTCATGAGTGTGCCTCCGTCACGAGTCGAGATCAGAAGATCAACGGCGATCGGATCATGGATCAAAAACCAATGCCACGAACTTCTTGTTTTTGAAGTGTATCGTGTGGCATTGAGAAGCGCGACTGATGGGGATGCCCTGGAGGCCAGCGCCACACCGTGGAACTCGAACAGGAACGAATCGGTCCACGGGACCGGTGAGACTAGGGCAGGCTTGCTGGGGTGATGGCGATTCATTCGTTGCCCACGCAGCCGCAGGCGGAGCCGTACCAGATGATCACCCGCCTGTCACCGCCGCACCTGCGTCCGTACGTGCTGGGGTGGGCCGGCTTTCGCACCCGGGCGGGCAAGCCCGCCCACCCCAGCCGGATGTTGCCGCTCAACGCGGCCACCCTGATCATCGACTTCACCGGCATGGGCCCGATCGTCACCGGTCCCCGCGCCACCGCGACGTTCTCGGCCCATACGCCGTGGCGTCACGGGGTGGCGGTCGGGCTCACTCCTGCCGGGATGTCGGCGCTGACGGGGGCGCCCATCAGCGAGGTGGCCGGCACGACCGCGCGCCTGGAAGACCTTCTCGGCGCCCGTGCCACGGAGCTGACCGGTCGGCTGATCGCGGAGGCGAGCTGGGCGGACCGCTTCAGCCTGCTGGAGGAGCGGCTGACGGCGTGGCTGCGCCCCGACGCCGGCCCCAACGATCTGATCATGCACGCCTGGTGGCGGCTGCAGGAGCCGGTCGGCCCGCCCACCGTCGGGTCCCTCGCCGGTGAGCTGGGCGTCAGCCGTCGTTATGTCGAGCTCGGATTCCGGCGGGTGGTGGGCTTGTCGCCCAAGACGGTAGCCCGGATCGCCCGATTCCAGCGGACCGTGGACACGTGGAGACGGCCCTCGGCCACGCTGGCCGAGGGCGTCGCCTGCGGTTACGCCGACCAGCCGCACCTCACCCGCGAGATCCGGGCGATGGCGCAGATGACGCCGAAGCAGCTGTTCGCATTCGTTCAAGACACCGATCGGCTCACCGGCTAGCGTGACCTTCCGCTCCGGACCGAACGAGTGCCGGGGGAGAGGAAGGGGCAACACGTCATGGCAGGCGTTCTCGCGGCCGATCCCACCCTCGCCGACTTCGGCAAGGACCCGCTGTGGATCACCATCGTCAAGGCCGTGCTGCTGTTCCTCTTTCTGGCGCTGGGAGTCGTCTTCGGGGTCTGGTTCGAGCGCAAGCTGATCTCCAGGATGCAGAACCGGTACGGCCCCAACCGGGCCGGCAAGTTCGGCCTGCTGCAGTCGGTCGCCGATGCGATCAAGATGGGGCTGAAGGAGGACCTCTTCCCGCGGACCGTGGACAAGGTGCTCTACCTGCTGGCCCCGGTCATCATGGTGGTGCCGGCGTTCCTGGCCTTCTCGATCGTGCCGTTCGGGCCGATGGTCA
>NZ_JBEFAK010000042.1:0-90689 GCF_040137845.1 Nonomuraea sp. B19D2
GTCGCGGCGGCCAGGCCCGCCGCGACCAGGCCGGCCGTGTGCAGCCGGCCGCGGCAGAACTCCCGCAGGCTCGCCACATCGCGAACGCGTCGCGCGGTGACGGCCGCCTCGGCGCCGCCGGAGTGCGCGTGCCCGCCGGCGGGAAAGCGGCCGTCGGCCAGGACGAGGAGCGCGGCATGGTTCATCGGGCGTGGCTCACCTCTCGTGCGCGGGTCATGCGGGGCGGTCGTTCACGGGGCTCGATCAGTGGGCGATCACCAGGAGGTTGTCAAAAGAGGAAGTACAGTTGCGCCATCGGCAGGTCACTGGCTCCTTCGTCGCGGTCGGCGATCTCCTCGATCTCCCTGCCGAGCTGCTCGACCTCGGTGTCGATCTCGGTGATCTCCTCGGTCGTGGCGATCTCCGTCCTGTTCGCGTTCTCGTCCTCCAGACCGCCGATCACCACCTCAAAGGTGTTGGGATCGACGCGGAGGTCGGGGATGGCGTCGTTCTCGCGCATGTCGGCCTTGAAGACCTTGCGGGTGTCGCGGATGGGCGTGAACGTCTTGCGCACGGTGACCCGGCCGGGCAGGCCGGCCTTGATGGCGGCCGCGGTGACGAAGTTGACGGAGTTGCCGGCCGGGGCCTGGCCGGTTGCGCCCCACATCGGGCGGGGCAGGATCGGCTGCGGGGTGCTGATGGAGCCGTTGGCGTCGCCGACCTGCGCGTAGGCGATCTGGCCGCCCTTGATCACCCGGTGCGGTTTGACGCCGAAGAACTTCGGCTCCCACAGCACCAGGTCCGCGAGCCGGCCCACCTCGACCGAGCCGACCTCGTGATCGATGCCGTGCGCAAGGGCCGGGTTGATGGTGTATTTCGCCACATAGCGGCGGGCGCGATAGTTGTCGTGCCCGTCTTGGCCCGCCTTGTCGCCGTCCAGCGCGCCGCGTCGCTCCTTCATCACGTGCGCGGTCTGCCAGGTCCGGGTGATCATCTCGCCGATGCGGCCCATCGCCTGGGCATCCGATGACATGATCGAGATGGCGCCGATGTCGTGCAGGATGTCCTCGGCGGCCATCGTGGTGGGCCGGATCCGTGACTCGGCGAACGCCAGGTCCTCCGGCACCAGCGGGTTGAGGTGATGGGCGATCATCACCATGTCGATGTGCTCCTTGACCGTGTTGACGGTGAAGGGCCTGGTCGGGTTGGTGGAGGCGGGCAGCACGTTCGGCAGGCTGACCATTTTGAGCATGTCGGGGGCGTGCCCGCCGCCGGCGCCCTCGACATGGAAGACGTGGATCGGGTGGTCGCCGATGGCCGCGATGGTGTCCTCGACGTTGCCGGCCTCGTTCAAGGAGTCGGCGTGCAGGGCGAGTTGCACGCCGGTCGCCTGGCACACCTGCAGGCAGCGGCGCAGCACAGCCGGGGTGGCTCCCCAGTCCTCGTGGACCTTCAGGCCGAGCACGCCGGCCTCCACCTGGTTGTACAGGGACTCGGTGGACATGGTGTTGCCCTTGCCGAGCAGCCCGATGTTGACCGGGAAGCCGTCCAGCGCCTCGAACAGCCGACTGATGTGCCAGGAGCCGGGCGTGACGGTGGTGGCGGTGCTGCCCTCGGCCGGGCCGGTGCCGCCGCCGATCAGCGTGGTCACCCCGGAGGCCAGCGCCTCGGTGATCTGCTCGGGGCAGATGAAGTGCACGTGGGTGTCGACGCCGCCGGCGGTGAGGATCTTGCCGTTGCCGGAGATGACCTCCGTCTCGGGACCGATCACGAAGTCCGTCGCCGTGGCGTGCCCGTCGTGCAGCCGGTCCATGGTCTCGTCGTTGTAGGCCTTGCCGAGCGCGACGATGCGGCCGTCGCGGATGGCGACGTCGGCCTTGACGATTCCCCAGTGATCCAGGATGACCGCGCCAGTGATGACGGTGTCGGGCGGCTGGGGGGCGCCGAACCGCGCCGGGTCGCGCGGCGCGCACGACTGGCCCATCGACTCCCGCACGACCTTGCCGCCGCCGAAGATGACCTCGTTGCCGCTGCGGCCGGGACCGCCGCACCAGTCCTCGGTGATCTCGATCCGCAGGTTGGTGTCGGCCAGCCGGATGCGATCCCCGACGGTGGGCCCGAACCGGTCGGCGTAGTTGACCCGGCTCAGCGGTTGATGCCTGTCGTGGCTGCGCGGCTCGGGCAGCGGCGCCGGCGGCTCGGGTGCGGGCGGCTCAAGGGTCGGTGAGTCAGTCACGGAGCTTTCCTCCGACCTTGCCGTTGAGGCCCTCGACGATGCGTTTGCCTTCGATGGGCACCAGCTCCACCTCCAGCGGGTTGGGGGGTTCGAAACGCACCGAGCTGCCTGCGGGGATGTTCAGCCGCTTGCCGTAGGCGGCCTCGCGGCTGGGCTCGATGGCCAGGCGGGAGTTGACCTCGTAGAAGTGGAAGTGTGAGCCCACCTGGATGGGGCGGTCATCGGTATTGGTAACCGTCACGATCGTGACGTCGCGACCGGCGTTGAAGGCCACCGGGCCGGCGTCGCGCGGATGGTCGATCTTTCCGGGGTGAACCGGCGCCTCCTCCTTGCTCCCCTCCGGAATGGGGAGGATGCCCAGCTTTTGGATGGGGCTGCGAAGGGTGACCATCTTGGTGCCGTCGGGGAAGGTGGCCTCGATCTGGAGGTCGCTGATCATCTCCGCCACGCCGGGCATGACCTCGTTGTACGTGGGCAGCGGCAGGTCGTCCGGCTGATGCTTCAGTTCCATGAGGTCCTTGACGGATCTGCCGTCCCGTGCCCCTTCCAGCACATACGCGGTCAAGATCGCGACCGTCTCCGGGTAGTTGAGCTTTCGCCCTCGTCTTCTCCGCTTGTGGGCCACGTCCGCGGCCACATGGATCATCAGACGTTCCTGCTCATGCAGAGTCAGATGCATTCCGCCACCTCGCCTTCGCTCTGCCCCGGGGAGGTCACCCCTGGGAGACCGGCCATCGGCACGGGATGATCACCTCAGCGGCGCCGCTGGCCGGGCCCGAGCTATCGCGATCATCACCTCTTGCCTACTGAACGTAATTGGATGCACACTGACAGTGATATGGCGTGGTGGTGAGGCCTGCGTCACCCGTGACACAGAATTCGCATTACCTGTCACATACGGTGCAGCGGGCCGCCTCCGCGCAGCTCACCGCTCGCCCAGTCCGGGCCGACTCGGTAACGTTATCTGTCACATCAGCCTTGCGGAGGTGATCATGCCGGTCGTCGCCTTCCCGGGCACACCCGGTCCTGCCGGCGAACGGGCCGACAGGCGGGCCAGTGTCGCTGGCGCGGTCGAGGCGTTTCTCGACTCGCTCGGCGCCGCCACCACCCGCATCGGCTACGCCCGCACCCTGGCCCGGCTGACCGCAACCGCCGGCCCGCATCACCCGGTCGCCGGCCTCGACTGCGACCACTACGCCGCGGTGATGGCCGCCTGGGACAGCGCCGCCCCAGCCACCTGGAACCGGCACCTGTCCGCGCTGATCTCCTTCACCACCTGGGCCCAGCGCCAGGACCTGGTGGCGACCAACCCGGCCCGCCGCCTCCTGCGCCGCAAGGCCACTCACCGTGGCGACCGCGCCATCCCCGCCGCCCGGCTGGAGAAGCTCTTCACCGACGACCGCCACCCGCTGCGCGAACGGCTGCTGTGGCGGCTCCTGTACGAGACGGCCGCCCGGGCCGACGAGATCCTTTCCCTCAACGTCGAGGACCTCGACCCCGAGTTCCGCCGCGCCCGCGTCCGCTCCAAGGGCGGCGCCCTCGACTACGTGCACTGGGCCACCGCCACCGCCCGACTGCTGCCCCGCCTGCTGAACGGCCGCACCGCCGGGCCGGTGTTCCTGGCCGACCGACGCGCCCCCGCCTCCGGCCCCCGCGCCCCCGCGGCCGCCGACATCTGCCCCACCACCGGGCGGGGCCGCCTGTCCTACCCGCGCGCCGAGTACCTGTTCAAGTCCGCCTCGGCCGAGCTCGACCCGCACCGCCAAGGGTGGACACTGCACCAGCTGCGCCACTCAGCATTGACCCACCTGGCCGCGGCCGGCCGCACCGCCCCCGAACTGCAGGCCAAAAGCCGCCACCAGCATCTGTCCAGCCTCGGACGCTACGTGCGCCTGGGCGAGGAGACCTCCGCCCGCATCACCGCCGAGCACGACCCTGCCGCACGCCGCCTACTCCGCTGACCGTCCAACCAGTTCCTGCTCTGGTCCGGTTCTGACGCTCTGGCCAGCGCCTCAACACCCCACTATCCCTTTCTCCGGTACTTGGTCTGCCCCCCGGGGAGGATGGCCTCGCCGACGGCGAGGCGGGTGACGCGGTCGCGGTGGCCTGCGGCGAGGGCATAGCCGACGAGCATGACGTGGGCCGCCAGCTCGTGGACGACGGCGCCCCGCTGCAGCTCAACGACGTCGCCCGCCTCGCCAAGGTGGGAGTGGCCACCGTCTACCGGCACTTCCCGACACCGGAAGCCCTGATGGAGACCATCGCGGCCCCCGGCCTGGAAACACTGGTCGCCCACGCCGAACGGGCGCTGTCCGACGACGACCCCTGGAGGGCCCTGACGGTGTTCCTCGACGCCACCTTGGAGGCGCAGCTGGCCGACCCCTCGATCTCCATCGTGCGCGCCGCGCCGAGCCACGTCCTGCCCCGCACCACGGAGCTCGCCACCACCCTGGATTGCCTCGCCGGCCAGCTCCTCGACCGCACACGCGGCGGGAACCGTGCGCGGCGTGGTCACCTGGGAGGACCTGCGGCCGCTCATGTGCGGGGCCGCCTACGCCGCCACCGTCCACGCCGACGACCAGCAGACCCGCCTCGAGTCCGGCCGCCGGTACCTGGGCGTGCTGCTGCACGGGCTACGCATCTGAGCCGGCTACACCGAGACCCTCACCCGGCTGGCGGCCGTCACCGGCCCGGTGGCACCTCGCTACGTCGTCGAGCCCTGATCGGGGAGGTCACGCATCGTCCGGCAGCGGTTCGCCGGTCTCCAGCAGCGACTTCAGGCTCGCCACCACGTTCGGCCAGCCGTGGCTGACCATCTCGGCCATGCTCGATCCGGGCTCGAAACCGTCGTGCACGACGGTGAGCTTCACGACCTGCGCGGACGTCTCCTCCATCGTGAAGGTGACCTTCGAGCGGGCCTCGCCGGACAGCCGGGCGAGCAGTTCCTCGTCCCAGCCGAAGCGCTTGGCGAGCTCCGGGGTGATGGCGTGCCAGGTGTAGGAGAGCCGACTGTAGGGTTCGGCCTCCAGCACGACCTGCTCCGGGTCGCTGATCAGCACGCCGTGGTTGTCCCAGGTCATAGGCGAGCCGACGGACCAGTCCGTGGTGAACTCCGTGGCCCAGTAGCGGCGGGTGAAGGCGGGCTCGGTCAGCGCCTGCCAGAGCTTCTGCGGGGTGGTGCGGATGTAGGTGGTGTAGACGAAGGTCGGCGCGTCCATCGGGGTCTCCTCCAGGGCGAGTTTCAGGTCCGCCAGGGCTTGGACCCTGGCCCGGTCGTAGCGGCTGATCCACCGGTGGGCGATCTCGTGCACGGGCGCGGCGTTGAGGTAGTGCAGCTTCTCCCGGCCCCGCCGCACGGTGGCGACGAGCCCGGCCTCCTCCAGCACCGCGAGGTGCTTGCTGACGGACTGCCTGGCCATGTCGAGTCCGGCGCACAGCTCGCGCAGCGTCTGCCCGTTGCGGGCGTTGAGCGAGTCGAGCAGCGCGCGCCGGCTCGGATCGGCCAGCGCCTTGAACACCTCGTCCATGCCCGCCCTCGTTTCCAGGTTGCCGCCTGTCGATATGCAGCCTTTCGGCTGCCTTTAACTTAGGCAGCCGAAAGGCTGCCTGTCAAGACGCGCGGCTACGACGGGCGGATACGGGAGCTGATCACCCTCGGCACGGCCTCGCAGGCGCCTACGCGCACACCCAACGACCAATCGGCGCCGGGGGAGCCGGGAGAACAGCACCCCAGATGATCGGCAGGATGCCGGTCATCATGCCGACCGCGGGACGACCAGCTGGTTCTTGGGGATGCGCAGGACGGGTTCTCCAGGCTGCCCACCCGCACGCCGACGATCACGATGCTGTCGTCCAGGCGGACACGCCAGGGGACGGCACCGACACGTCCCCCCGGGGCGGCGCGGGTCAGGTGGGGGCGGGCGTGGAACGGGTGGCCAGGCGGTCGAGCGAGATGCCGAGCACGTCGGCCAGGGCCGCGATGGTGAAGAACGCCGGCGTCGCGATCCGGCCGGTCTCGATCTTGCGGAGGGTCTCGGCGGACATGCCCGCCGCCGCGGCGACCTCGACGATGCTGCGCTCGCCGCGGGCCTGACGCAGCATCAAGCCGAGCTGCTCGCCGCGCAGCCGCTCCTCAGGGGTCAGCGGAGGTCGCACCATGTAAACCACTCTATACCCGCGACACCGGTATAGTTATCGAACCCCTGTCCCGCACGGCCCAGCCACCGAACCGCACATCACCGGCCGCTCTTGCCGCGCAGCAGAGGATGCGTACGCATCGCCACCTCCAGCTCACCCGGCAACTCATCCCGATACCGGCCCAACGTCGACAGATCGCTGTGCCCCAGCACCCGCCGCACCGCATCCATGTCCACCGCGTCCGCCAGCAGATGCGTCGCCGTCGTATGCCGCAACCCATGCGGCGTCACCGAACGCCGCTGATCGGGATCCACCCACCGCTGCACCCGGTCGATCACCGCCTGCACATCCCCCCGCGCCAGCCGCCGCCCCCGCCACGACAACAGCAACGCCTTGTCCGCCACCGCCGGCCGGCCCCGCTCCAGATACTCCTGCAACACCGCCGCCACATCATCCGGCAACGGCACATCCCGCGTCCGCCCGCCCTTGCCGAAGATCCGCCAGTAACGCACCCCGTCGTTGGTGAAGAAATCCTCCACATTGGCCCGCACCAGCTCCGACACCCGCGGCCCCACCGTCGACAGCAGCAGCACGACCACCGCGTCCCGCAACTCCATACGCTGATCACGACGCTTACCCGCCGGGGCAGCCTCCGGCAACTCCCGCGCCGCCCCGATCAACCCCTGCGCCTGCTCCCGCGTCAACGCCCGCCGCTGCGGCCGCAACCCGCCCCGCTCCTTGGCCGTCACCGTCGAGACCGTCATCGGGTTGACCTGCACCCAGCCCGCCAATGCCGCATGCTTGAACAACGCCGAAATCGACCGGCGGAAACGCGCCTGCGACGACGGCGACTGCCCAGACTCACCCCGCTGCCCGCCCGCCGCGCGCCGCCGCCCGTCCGGCCGGCGGGCGAACGCCAGCAACAACGCATCCACATCGTCGCCCGTCAGATCGTCCAGCACCACCCCGGCACCGGCCAGCTCCACCAACGTCGCCACATCCCGCGCATACACCTCCGCGGTCGACGGCGACAACGCCCCCGTCACCGTCCGCGCCCGCACCAGCTCCACATAACGGTCAGCCGCCTCCGCCACCGTCAGCCGCTCGAGCTCCGCAGGCCGCACCGGCCGCCACCATCCCCTCGAAAGTCCCTCACACGAGAAAAGATCCAAGGACGACCGTAGCGGCCGGCACCGACAGGAACGCTAGATGTCGCGGAACGTCTCGATGCGCGCCCCCAACGCGTTCAACCGCTCGGCCAGATCCTCATAGCCGCGGTTGATCACGTACACGTTCCGCAACACCGACGTGCCCTCCGCCGCCATCATCGCCAGCAGCACCACCACCGCCGGCCGCAGCGCCGGCGGGCACATCATCTCCGCGCTGCGCCACCGCGTCGGACCCTCCACCAGCACCCGGTGCGGATCCAGCAGCTTCACCGACGCGCCCAACCGCGTCAGCTCCGTCAAATAGATCGCCCGGTTGTCGTACACCCAGTCGTGGATCAACGTCGAACCCTGCGCCGACGCCGCGATCGCCGCGAAGAACGGCACGTTGTCGATGTTCAGCCCCGGGAACGGCATCGGATGGATCTTGTCGATGGGGGAGACCAGCTTCGACGGCCGCACCGTCAGATCCACCAGCCGCGTACGCCCGTTGGCCGCCGGATACTCCCGGCCCCGATCACAGTCGAGACCCATCTCCTCCAGCACCGCCAGCTCGATCTCCAGGAACTCCACCGGCACCCGGCAGATCGTCAGCTCCGACGACGTCACCACCGCCGCCGCCAGCAAGCTCATCGCCTCCACCGGATCCTCAGAGGGGGAGTAGTCGACGTCCCGCTCGATGTCCGGCAGCCCGTGCACCGTCAGCGTCGTCGTCCCCACCCCCTCCACCCGCACGCCGAGCTGCTCCAGGAAGAAACACAGATCCTGCACCATGTAGTTGGAGGAGGCGTTACGGATCACCGTCACCCCGTCATGCCGGGCCGCCGCCAGCAGCGCGTTCTCCGTCACCGTGTCGCCCCGCTCGGTCAGCACGATCGGCCGCGACGGCGACACCCCCCGATCCACCCGCGCGTGATAGAAGCCGCCGGTCGCGGTGATGTCCAGACCGAAGTGCCGCAGCGCCGACATGTGCGGCTGCACCGTACGCGTACCCAGGTCGCAGCCGCCCGCGTACGGGATCTGGAACTGCTCGGTACGGTGCATCAACGGCCCCAGGAACATGATCACGCTCCTGGTGCGGCGGGCCGCCTCGGTGTCCATCGCCTCCAGCTCCAGCCTGGCCGGAGGCACGATCTCCAGATCGCTGCCCTCGTTGATCCACCGCGCCCGCACCCCGATCGAGGCCAGCACCTCCAGGATCCGGTAGACCTCCTCGATCCGCGCCACCTTCCGCAGGATCGTCCGGCCCGAATTCAGCAACGACGCGCACAGCAACGCCACGCACGCGTTCTTCGACGTCTTGACGTCGATGCTGCCCGACAACCGGCGGCCGCCCACCACCCGCAGATGCATCGGCCCCGCATACCCCAGCGAGACGATCTCACTGTCGAGCGCCTCACCGATCCGGGCGATCATCTCAAGACTGATGTTCTGGTTGCCGCGCTCGATCCGGTTGACCGCGCTCTGAGACGTCGCCAGAGCATCCGCCAGCTGCAGCTGCGTCCAACCACGATGCTGGCGCGCATCCCGGATCAGCCGGCCGATCCGCACAAGGTAATCATCTGCCACAACACGAGACCATATCTCACATATGAGATGCCGCAGCGCCCGTAGCGGCCGACGCGCCGGACAACTCACGATGAGCAGCCAAATGCTCCGGAGTCGCCGAAGCCTTCACCTTGTGCACGAACGCCCGCCGCGCCGCCCGGAACTCGTTACGGTCGTCGAACATGTCACGGCTCATCTCCGCCAGCTCCTCAGCACGGTAAGCATCCAACGGCTTACGCCGCTCATCAACCTCCCGCGCCTGCCGACGGCCCGCCAGCAGCCGATCATAACCCGGATCCACCGCCAGCCGCTCCGCGTACTCCAGCACCCTGCGCTCGAAGTCCAGCCGCGACCCGCCCAGCACCCGATCAGCCAGCCCCACCTCGACCGCATCCGCCGCACCGATCGGCAACGCCTGCTGCGTCAACCTCCGCGCCGTCTCCGCACCCACCCGCCGCGGCAGCACATACGTCCAGTACTCACTGCCGAACAACCCCATCGTCCGGTAATGCGGATTCAGCACCACCGAATCCCGGATGATCACCCGGTCGGCGCCCAACCCCATCATCGCCCCGCCCGCGCCCGCATTCCCGCCGATCGACGTCACCACCAGCTGGCTCGTACACCCCACGATCTCCCGGCACACCGCGTTGATCGCGTTGATGTTCATCCACGACTCCAGCTCCGGATGACGCGACGCCTCGATCACGTTCAGATGAATGCCGTTGGAGAACACCTCCCCACCCCGCACCACCAGCACCCGCGTGTCCTGCGCCACCGCATACCGCAACGCCGACGACAACCGACGGCACTGCTCCGTCGACATCGCCCCGTTGTAGAAGTCGAAACTCACCACCCCCACACCATCACTGCGGTCATAAGTGATCTCGCTGTAACCCGAACGCTCCGGCGCCGAAGCCACCCGATCACCCAGCGCCAGCGCCGACGGAAGCTTGATCGCCCCCTCCTGCTCCAGCCGCACATGCCCCACCCACACCGAACCGTCCCCGGTGTGCACCAGCACCGCACCCTCACGCCGCGCCGCCACCTCACCCGGCCGCCCCGCAAGCTCCGGACCCCGGTACACGTCGAACACCCGCACCGGCACATCACACAACACCGCCCGCCCACCAGGCGACCCGTCCGCGGCCCGCACCCGCCGCAGAATGTCCTCCGTCGGCTCCTCCCAGGCGAACTCCCGATCAGAATGCCGCATCGCCCGCCGCAACCTGCCCCGCACCTCCGGCGAACGGTAATCCAGCGGCACCGGCACGAACGACGCGTCCGCCGCCTTGACCGCCACCTCCGCCACCAGCTCCACCGCCGCATCCGCGACCGGCCCGTTGTACAGCGCCGACTTACGCGGCGCCCCCGCCGGGTCGGCAGGCGGCATCGCGAACGTCCGATACCCCCAGATCGGGCCCGCGTCCATCTCCTCGACCGCCTGCAGCGCCGTCACCCCCCACTCGGGCTCGGCCTCCAAAATCGCCCAATCCAGCGACGACGGCCCCCGGTCCCCGGGCGGCCCCGGATGCACGACCACCGTACGGTGAGCACGCCACAACTGCTCAGGCACCCGCTCCTTCAGGAACGGGCAGATCACCAGATCCGGCTTGGCCAGCTCGGCCGCCTCCACCATCGCCTGCTCCGAGACGGCCAGCTCGACACTCACCTCATGACCGGCGCGGCGCAACTCCAGCCAGCAACGCTGGGTCAGGCCGTTGAACGAGGAGCACAGCAGCAAGATACGCAACGCGGGACTTCTTTCCAGGCAGCAGGGGTTGAGGACAGGGGATCGGGCGGCAGGGGACGTGCTCAGCGGGGGCGGGAGAGGTGTTCCCTTTTGCCTCGCAAATTTACGGCAGTCCCATATGGCCCATACATGCCTTTGATGCTGACACGGATCGTCCACTGCCGGTGACACTTCACCGCAAAAACCCGCCCGGACCAGCCCTAATTGATCCGCTTTGCCCGAAAAATCCATCTGTGGCCGGCGCTGGCCGGGCACCCCGCCCGAACCGAAACCCCGCACCCGGGAACTCCAGCCCGGGGGAGGGGCGGGCCGCCGCCCTCGTCCCACCCGCGCCGCGCCGTGGCGACCTCCCCCGGATCAGCGCGGCGGGGACCGCGGGAGGTGCTTCGCGCGGCCTGGGTGCGGCCGCCCGGCACCCCCGAAAGGGCTCTTTATCCCTTCATGTACCGCTTTGTCGCAAACCAGACAGAATCCAGCTTCTGTCTGGTTTCGCATTTGATGTCGAGCTTGAGTGGGTGAGGGGTCAGAGGCGGTTGACGAAGCGGGCGGCGGCGCGCTGGCTCATGCCGGTCTCGCCGCGTACCAGGAAGACGGCTTCCTGGATCTGGCCGAGGGCTTTGAGCTCGCGGGCCTGATCCACGAGGTCGATGCTGACGCCGGGCCGGTTGCGCGGGCGCTGGGTGAGCCGGGCCGCCACGATGATCAGCCAGATGGCGAGCGTGGTGATGACGGCGGTGAGTGCGACGAGGCCGGGGGTTGAGATGTCGAGGGCGGGCATGCAGGGCGTCTTCCCTGGTGCGGCCGGATCATGCTGGTTGCTTGATAATGAACATTATGTCAAGTTGACTGCTTCGGAAGGGGCTGGGCCGCTCCCCTCGGCTGATGGGATCGGTGGGTCTGGTGTGATTTTCCTCTCCGCGGGGCGGCGGGGTGCAGTGGGGGGCGTCGCGCGCGGTCGGGGTCCGGATGGCGTGGTCAGCGGGGGTTTTCGGACCTGTGGGGTGGTTTGCGGGGGCTCCCCTCGGCGTTGACCGGGGGTTTGACGCTCTGTTGATTCGCTGTCCTTGGCGGGATGCGTTGTTTAGTGTGGGAAATCCTGCTATTCGCGCCGCGAGAGGAGCAGCACGTGGGGAGTCAATCGGTGATATGTCCGGTGTGTCAGGGGGTTCTGCCCGCTTCGGGTAAGGAGGCGTACACGGCGCTGCGAGGGCGTCTGATCGTGAGCAACGGGTATTGCGCGGGTGGGTGCGCCGAGCGGCGTGCTGAGGAGCTGGCGCAGCAGCAGACGCAGCAGATGGTGCATCCGCAGCCGGTTCCGGCGCCTGCGCCGGTGGCTTCGCGTGGTCCGGTGCGGTCGGGGGTGGCGCCGGTCCCGGTGGCGCGCTGATCCCTTTTGCGGGGTGTGTTGCTCGGGGTGTCGCGGCGTGTGGCCGGTTGTGGGGGCCGGTGGGCGTGGGGTTATTGGTGGCCGTCGGTGGTGTGCCAGTAGTCGCGGGTCTGTGTGGCGAGGCCGTCGGGGTCGAAGTGGGCGAAGACGCAGCCTGCGAGGGTGATGGGGCGGCCGTTGTCGTGGGCGTGGACGCGGAATTCGATGGCTGCCTGGTCGCCGTCGACGATGGGGGTGGCGAAGGTGACGTGGGGGTCGCTTTCGCCGGTGAATGACCATCGGATGTAGTCGGCGATGGCGTGTTTGCCCTGGTGTGGTGGGCGGAAGGGCATGCTGGTGTGGACGGCGTCGTCGCGGTAGAGGGCGATGATGGCGTCGGTGTCGTGGTGGGTCCAGCCGTGTTGCCAGGTGTCGGCGAAGCGTTGGGCGGCCGTTCGGGTGTCCATGGCGACCATTGTGCGGGTGGTGGGGCTGGGCCGGTGGGTGTTGTGGCGGGGCCGGTGTACGTGGCCGCCGGGGTTGAGGTGAGCGCAGGGTTGAGGTGAGCGCCGCTCCCCCGGCGGTCTTGCGGCTTTTTGCGGCGTGGTGCGGTGTGAAGGTGTGGCGTGCCGCCGTTGTGTCGCGTGGCCGCGTGTTGCGGGGCGTTCGTGGTGCTGCCCGCGCTCCCCTGGTGTTGCCTTGTCGGGTTTTCCTGCTTTGGGGTGCTCCTGTGGTGAGCGCCGCTCCCCTGCTGTGTGGGTGTGAGTCGTTCAGTGGGTGTAGGGGTGTACGGCGGTGACGGCTGTGAGGGGCAGGGGGCCGTACAGGTGGGGGAAGCCGTTTTCGAGGCGGATGTCGAGTCCGTTGGGGTCGATGTCGAGGATGAGCAGGGGGTCGGTGAGGTGGCTGTAGAAGGCGGTGTGGACGCCGTGTAGCTGGGTGAGGTCGCGGCTGCAGTGGATGAAGCCTTCTTGGTCGAGGGTGCGGCCGAGGGTGGAGATGCGGTACTCCCCCGCTTTCTGTGCGGCTTCCCAGTCGGTGCGGAGGGCGAGGTGGTGGATCATGTGGTCCATTCGGCGCGGAGGATGGCGTAGATGGTTTCGCTGGTCCATTCGCCTTTGACGTACTCGTTGTCGATGAGGGTGGCTTCGCGGCGCATGTGGAGTTTTTCCAGGACGCGGGCGGAGGCGGTGTTGCGGGTGTCGAGGCGGCCGGTGATGCGGTGCAGGCCGAGGCCGTCGAAGCCGAGGCGGAGCATTTCGCGGGCGGCTTCGGGGGCGTAGCCGTGGCCGTGGTGGTCGGGGTGCAGGACGTAGCCGATTTCGCCTTGCTGGTGGTGTTTGCTGGTCCAGATGAGCAGGGCTTGGCCGATGAGCTGGCCGGTGTGGCGCAGGGTGACGGCCAGGTCGATGGCGTCGCCTTCGTCGAGGAGCGCGGTGCGGGTGAGTTTTTTGTCGAGGAAGGTGTGGGTGGTGTCGCGGTCGCGGGGTTCCCAGTAGAGGTAGCGGGTGACGTCGGGGCGGGATTCGTAGGCGTGGAGGGCGTCGAGGTCGTCGGGGGTGAAGGGGCGTAGCAGGAGGCGGTCGGTGGTGATCGGGTAGTCGGGTTTCAGCACGGGGGCAGTGTAGGTAGGGGTCAGGGGGGCGGCAATGCGTTTTCTGCTGTTTTGACGGCGTGGGTGAGCAGGTCGCGGGCTTGGTGGAGGGGGCGTTGTTCGACGACGTGTTCCAGCCAGAGGGCGGTGAGGGTGGTGTAGATGAGGCGGACGCGGGTGTCGGTTTCGGGGAGGTGGAGGGTGTCGGCGACGATGCGGACGCAGCCGTCGGTCCAGCGGCGGGCGATGTGCTGGAGTACGGGGTCGCGGCCGGCGTGGACGTACAGCTCCCAGAGGCCGAGTTGGCGGGCGCGGTCGGCGGTGGCGACCTGGTCGGGCAGGGCGGTGAGGCCGTGGTCGGTGATCCAGGCGCGGGTTGTGGTGAGTTCGGCTTCGACGAGCTGGGCGAAGGCTTCGGCGAGGAGTTGGTCGCGGGAGGCGAAGTAGTAGGTGGTGGCGGAGAGGGGGAGGTTGGCGCGCTGGGCGACGGCGCGGTGGGTGACGGCGGCGAAGCCGCCTTCGGTGAGCAGGTCGACGGCTGCGGCGAGGAGTGTGGCGCGGCGGCGGCGCCCGCGGGCCTGTGCGGGGCTGGCGGCGGGGGTGTGTGCGGGGCGGGGCCGGTCTTTCGGTGTGTCCTGGTGCGGGTTCAATGGCCACCTGCGAGGTTGAGGACGACGACGCCGCCGATGATGAGCAGGATACCGCCGATCTTGAGCGGGGTGAGGGTCTCCCCCATGAAGGCGGCGCCGATGAGGGCGATGGCGGCGGTGCCGGCGCCGGACCAGACGGCGTAGGCGGTGCCCATGTCGAGGTGGAGTTTGAGTGCCTGGGAGAGCAGGGCGAAGGAGGTGATGTAGCCGGCGGCGACGAGGATGGTCCATCCGGTGTGGGTGAAGCCGTTGCTGAGTTTGAGTGCGGTGGTGGCGAGGACTTCTGAGGCGATGGCGAGGGCGAGCAGGAGCCAGGGCATGGGGGGTTCCTCGGTCCGGAAAATTGGTACGGGTGTGCCAATTTTATCGTGGGGGTCCTGGGGAGGCGGTGCTGGTGTGTGGGGAACTGCTTGAAAACGCTGTCGAATGCGTGTTCCATTGGTCGGTGTGGGTTGGGACGCGCTTGCGCTTGTCGAGGACGCCGCCGACGAGCGTCCGCTGATCGAGCGGCGTGCGGTGGTGCGCGGCGGTTTCTACGAGATGCAGGCCCGCACGGTGATCGAGCGGGTGCCGCAGTCCGCGGGCATCGCCCAGCAGTGGGCCCTGTCCCCCTATCGTGGCTGCGCCCATGCCTGCCGCGGTTGCGGCGCCCGGGCGGGGCATCGGCGGCTGGGGCTGGATGCGGGGCGTGATTTCGACACGCGGATCGTGGTCAAGCCGAACGTGGTGGCCCGGTTGCGGGCGGAGCTGGCGCGCTGGGACGGTCAGGAGCTGGCGGTGGGGCTCAGCGGTGACTGTTATCAGGCGGCCGAGGAGACCTATCGGCTGATGCCGGGGGTGATCGGGGCGCTGGCGGAGGCGGCGGTGCCGTTCACTGTTTACACCAAGAGCGCGCTGGTGCTGCGGGATGCGAAGTTGCTGGCGCGGGCGGGTGCGCGGGTGGCGGTGTCGATCGCGTTCGTGGACGAGCGGATCCGGCGGGCGGTGGAGCCGGGTGCGCCGGGTGCTCAGGCGCGGCTGGAGCTGGTGTCGGCGCTGGTGGAGGCGGGGGTGGACTGCCGGGTGCTGATGGCTCCGGTGCTGCCGCTGCTCAGTGACGCGGCCGATCAGCTGGCGGCGACGGTGCGGCGCATCGCGGCGGCGGGTGCGCTGGGGGTGGAGCCGGTGGTGCTGCGGCTGCCGCCGGGGACGCGTTCGTGGTATTCGGAGTGGCTGGCGCAGGCGCATCCGCAGCTGGTGGCGCGGTATGAGGAGCTGTATGACCGCTCGGGGTTGCCGTCGCCGGATTACGAGGGGCGCATCACGGGGCAGATCGCGCAGTTGTGTCAGGTGTACGGGATGCGGTGCGGTGCGCCTGCGGCTGAGCGGCGTGAGCCGCGTGCGGCGCAGCTCGCGCTTGTGTGAGGCACTGACGCGTGGGGCTGGTAGCGTTGACGATCTCAGATCCGCAACCTCCCCTCGGTCGCTGGGGCGGCGCAAGGTCTCCGCTCTCGCGTTGGAGGGTCTTGCCATGGGTGGAATCAAGCGGGTCACGAGTGCGTCGCTGCCCCCTGTGCACTTGCTGACCGCTGTCAGCGCCAGGAAGGACGCGGGCAGCAGCCCTACGGGGATCGTCGGGCGGAGTCTGGCGCGCCAGATGCTGGATGCCGGGGATCGGGTGCGTGTTCTCGCCGAACCCGGCCAAGCGGGCGGCTGGCCTGACGGGGTCGAGATCGTCGAGGGGTCCATCACCCGGCCGCTGGAGCACGCCGGGGTCTTCGCCGGCGTGAACGGCGTCTTTCTTGCCGGAGCCGTGCCGGCGACGGTGGGAGATGCGCTGGTGGCCGCCCAGGATGCCGGGGTGCGGCGAATCGTCGTGCTGTCCTCACACGGGCCGGAGTACGAGGAGGCATTCCCGCCGGAGACGTGGTTCTGGCTGGCCATCGAGCGGGCCGTCGAACGCTCGGGCATGGAGTGGACGCACATCCGCCCGTCAGCGGTGATGGGGGCGATGGTCGAAGGCACCTATCCGGCCACGGGGTCGGACTGGCCGGACACGATCCGGACTGAGCGCATCGTGCGTGAAGCCTTCATGGAGGGCGGCCACTATCCCTGCATCCACGAAGACGACCTGGCCGCCGTCGCGGTGGCGGCGCTGCGTACCGACGGCCATGTCGGCGCCATTGTCGAAGCGGTCGGACTGCCGATCAGCACGAGGTCACGGGTGGCGAGCATCGCCGAAGCCATCGGCCACGACATCACCGCCGTCGAGGTGGCGCCCGGCGACAGCCGTGCGAACTGGCGGCGTGGCGGGTGGCCCGACGGCGGCATCGACGTGACGCTGTACGCCCTGCAGGAGTACGGCGCACGGCTCGCCGAGCTCACTCAGTGGACGCTCGACCAGCGGCCGTCCGTGCGTGAGATCATCGGCCGTCCGCTGCGCGGGTTCGACGACTGGGCGGTCGAGAACGCCCACCTGTTCCGCTGAGCCTTCGCCCGGCCGCGTCGGTTGGAGCCGGTTCGGCCTGGTCGGTGTGGACGCCTGCCGCGCCGCCTGGAACGCCGGTCATTTCGCGCGGGCGGCCGTGAGCAGGTAGAAGGGGAATGGCCGCCGGCGCCTGAGCGATGATCTCCGCGCGGGACGCGCCATTGATTCCTGTCAGCGCCACATAGCGCGGAGGGTCCGTTGCCGAACTTCTCCCGGCCCGCCGCACTCCAACCAGACATGAGGAAATCGCTCGTCGCGGTGCTGGCCGGCACGGCGCTACTGATCACCGGCACGCCCGCGCTCGCCCAGACGACCACTGGCAGGCCCACGTTGGGGCCGTACGGTTACGGCACGATCAAGCTCGGTATGAGCGCGAAGAAGGCCAAGGCGACCGGGAAGATCGTGCTCAAGCGGGCCGCCGGGACGGGGTCGTGCTCCGGGTGGGACTTCACGGCGCACCCCACCGAGAAGAACAGCGTGGGTCTGTACATCTCCAAGAAGGTCGGCGTAGCCGTGATCTTCGCGCCCAAGGGCGTCAAGACGCCCTTGGGCATCGGCATCGGCTCCACGATGAAGCAGGTCAGGAAAGCCTACCCGCGGCTGAAGATGTCGCCGGGCGGCATCCCGTATGTCTCCGTTCCCGGCAATTCCGCGGCCTTCTACTCCTTCTTCCCGGAAACCGGCGGCAAGCTGAGCGGGTTGGCCATCAACATCGACTACCAGGACTGCGTCAGCTGACCGCAGCCGGCGCGGTGGCGAGCGTGCCGGCTTGCCGGGGTCGCAGGTCCAGTCGGCACAGCCCGTCTTGCTGGCCTTGTCACGGTTGAACGTGGGCACGCCGGCACGGGCCACATGCTCGGTTACGGCGGTGGGCCGCGCGCACAACGGCTTGGGTGAGATGAGGTGGGTGCCCGGCGGCCACTGATGGTGGCGTCTACGGCCGGTGGGGTTCGGCGAACAGCTGCGCGACGAGCTCACCGCGGCTGGAGATCCCCGCCTTGCCGAAGACGGCCTTGAGGTGATCGCGAACGGTGTGGGGAGAGATGAACAGGGCCGTGGCGATCTCGGCGGTGGACAGGCCCCGTGCCACGAGCTGAGCGACCTCGAACTCCCGGGGCGTCAGCCCGTATGCCTGAGCGACGATGACCGCCAGGTCGGCGGGGGCGCGGGCTCGATGACGAGCGCTGTCGGACCTGGCCGTCCGCCGGGACCGCTCAGGCATGAGGCGCGGCAGGTCAGCCACTGCTTGTCGAGGGTTAGGATGCGGATCCTGGCGCTGCCTCGATCGTGGCCTTGGGCGATGGCCCGTGCCTGCAGAGTCGTGCCGATCAGCCAGATGGGCAGCCTCAGCCCGAGCGCCGTGGGCATGGATGGCCCGTCCGGCAGCAGCGCGAGATAGCGCCGAGCCTCCTCGTTGATCGACCCTCACGGCCGAGTTGCTGGCGGCGGGGTCGGAGGAGCCCGTACGGCGGTTGCGGCGGCAACTGGCCGCCGTCGACGACCCGCGGATCGGGCGGCGGGTGCTGCAGGAGACGGCCCACACCGTCGGCCCGTACGTCTGGCGGCTGCTGCCCGAGCCCGACCGCGAACGGCTGCGCAGGCACTTCCGGCTGGCCACCAGCGTGGCTTCGCCCATGGTGCCGGTGAACGCCGCAGCCCTGCTGCGGCTGTTCGAGTCTGGGCAGCTCACCATGGTGGCAGGCGTACGCAAGATCGAGGCTGTGGAGGGAGTGTTCCGGGTTCGGGGCGAGGGTGGCGACCTGAACGCCGACGTCGTCGTCAACGCCGTGAACCCGCCGCCCCAGGCGGTGCCCCGCGCGGCCGAGCCGCTGGTCACGTCCCTGCTCGCCGATGGGCTGGCCGCGCTGCATCCGTCGGGAGGGCTGGTCGCCGCCGGCCCGCGCCTGCACGTGGTGGGCGACATGGCCGGCGGCGGTCCGTTCATCACCTCGGGCATCCCCGGAGTCGCCGCGGCGGGCGCCCGTACCGTCCGCGGACTGCTGGCCACACATACCGGCTGATCAGTCGCGGGCGGGGCCGGCCGGCGACGTCCAGCCGTACCTCGCCGTATGGCTGGACGTGCTGCCAGAACAGCGGAGTCAGCCCACGTCGGTCGGCGGGCTTGAGTCGAGGTGGTCGGGCATGGGCACGGCCAGGCGTTCGGGCCGGGGCTTGCGCGCTGGGGGTGCCTGTCCACCAGCGCCGCCCGCTTCGGCGCCGAGGACCTCGTGGAGCCAGGCGCGTTCGGCGCGGCTGGTGGCTCGGGCGATCCGCAGCATGCCGCGCCGGTAAGGGTCGGCGATCTCCTGGGCGCGCAGAGGGCGCTCTCCCTGGTAGAAGAAGCTCGCCGGCTCCTCCAGGAACTCCAGGCGCCGGCGCAGCACGGCGTGCTGGTCGGCGAGGTCGGGGAGCAGGGACAGGAAGGCCAGGATCGTGAAGAAGCGGCCGGCGTCGGTGATCTCGTGGTCCGCGGGCTTGCGCAGGCGCTGGAGCAGCTCGGCGCGTCCGGCGTCGGTCAGGCTCAGGACGTGGCGCTGGACGGCGGCGGATCCTGGTTCGACGCGGCGGTCGAGCAGGCCGCGTTTGAGCATGCGATTGATGGCCGGGTACAGGCTGCCGTCGCTGACCGGCCGGGTGTAGCCGGACAGCTGGGCAACACGGCGGCGCAGCTCGTAGCCGTGTAGCGGGCCATCGGCGAGGAAGCCGAGTATCGCAACTTCGAGCACACCACCACGCTGCCACATCGGATCGAGTTGTGTCGGGGGTCAGAGAGGTTTGGAACAGCATCCGGCGTTAGCGCGGTTCCGCTGGTCAGCGACCCCGTCTCGCTCGCTCGTCCGAACGTGGTCAGCGCCGGATTCCGCTCCATCGCACCGCGGGTGCGCAGAAAGCGCTGCTGGCGTTGGATATGCGGTGGCGGCGAGGATGGTGCAGAGGCCGCCCGGTACGCAGCCAGGCTGGATCGACGCGTGCCGCCCGCTGGCGGCGCGTAGCGAGCGAGGGACACGACCGCGGTGTGGCCGGAGTAGGTGAGCAGGTTCAGCTGAACAGGCTGACAATCAGGTCCATGCTGGGTGCGACCGGTGTGAGGCGGTGCCGCGGCGGTTCGATTCCCATGAGGTTGCGGAGGAGGAAGTCCCACTTACGCCGGTTGACGTGGTGTTCGTAACCGATGAAGAAGTGCTCGGCGCCGGGGACTATGACGAGTTCGACGTCCTTGTCGGCGGCGATGAGCCGTTCGGCCAGCCGCAGCGAGTGGTGGACGTGGACGATGTCGTCCACGCCGCCGTGGATCAGCAGGAGCTTGCCGTCGAGCCGGTCGGCCAGCTCCACGTTCGATGAACGGACCCAGGCGGCCGGGTCCAGGCCGTCGTAGGCCTCGGCGAACTGCAGGTGGAACAGGCGGGTGTCGTGGTTGCCCGACTCGGCGACGCCGACCTTGTACACGTCGGGGAAGGCCAGCATGGCCCGGACGGCGGCGAATCCGCCCCCGGAATGGCCGGTCACTCCTACCCGGTCGAGGTCCATCCAGGAACGGGTGGCGGCCAGTTGCCGGAGGGCGGCGACGTGATCGGCGATGCCGCCCGCGGCGGCCTGGTTGCCGTAGGAGGCGTCATGGAAGGCCTTGTCCCGGCCGGGGGTTCCCCGCCCGTCGACGGCGACCACGACGAAGCCGAGCGCGGCCAGCACCTCGGCCTCCTGGCCGAGGATTCCCGGGTGGAAGGCGGGCGACACGCGGCTGGTTTGCGGGCCGGGGTAGACGTGGTCGATGACCGGGTATCGGCGGCCAGGGTCGAAGTCGTGCGGCCGGTAGATGACCCCGTAGACGTCGGTGACGCCGTCAGCGGCGGTGGCCCGGAACCGTTCCGGAGGGGTCCAGCCGGTCGCGCGTAGCGGGGTGATGTCAGTCCGTTCCAGTTCGACCAGCACCCGGCCGTCCCATCCGCGCACGGTGGTCACCGGAGGCAGCTCGACCGTGGAGGCCGAGTCGATGAAGCAGTCCTTGCCAGGGGCGACGGTGACCAGGTGGTGGAGGCTGTCGTCGGTGATGCGGGCGAAGCCAGTGCCGTCAAGGTTGATCCGGCACACGGAATGGCGGTAGGGGTCATCGGCGACCAGGCCGGAGGCGGCGAAGTAGACCACGCCCGCCACCTCGTCGATGTGCAGGATGCGCTGCACCGCCCAGGCACCCGAGGTGACCTGCCGGATCGGTGTGCCGGTGCGCGCGTCGTACAGGTAGAGGTGGCCCCAGCCGTCGCGCTGGGAATACCACAGCACCTGTGATCCGCCGGACAGGACACCGATGATCGGCGCCGCCCCCGCCTGGTTCGGTTCGACGCGGGTCGGGCCGCTCTCGCTCAGCACCCCGCGCACCTGTCCGGTCGCGGGGTCGAGCCGGTTCAGGTGCAGGGAACGCTGATCGCGGGGCTGGCTCAGGTAGTACACGGCCGAGCCGTCTTCGGCCCACCAGGCCCACCCGGAGGCGATCGGCGACTGCAGCGGCATGGGTTCCGGGGCGGTGCGGGCCTTGACGACGCGGCCGGTCGCCGCCTCGATGACCACGAACTCCCCCTGCGACATGTGGGTATCGCCGGGGTAGGCGTAGCGCTGGGTGATCGGCCGCGGGACGCCGCCGTCGGCCGGTAGCGCCTCCATGATCTGGGTACGGCGGACCGCACGCTGGTCGGTGCGGTGCGTCAGCACGCGCGTCGAGTCGGGTGACCAGGCCAGGGCGGGCGGCAGGTGGCTGCGCAACCCTAGCTTGTTCGGCAGCACCGACGGGGCGAACGGCGTGGCGCCGTACTCGTCATCCTCCCGGCCGTCGCTCGTCAGGGGCCACTCACGGCCGTCGGCCACCGAGCGCGCCCACAGGTCGTGACCGCGAAGGAACGCCACCAGCTTGCCGTCCGGCGAGGGCACTTCGAGGAAACCGGGGCCGTGGGCGGTGGCCGGGGCCGCGGGCGTACAGGTGTAGGTGTCCAGGCGGCAGCTCCAGAAGGCGCCGAAGGCGGAGAATTCGACCGCGTCCTGGCTCAGCGCGATGGCGGAGAACGGCAGCGCGTCCGGGTTCACCTCCTGCCCGGTGGCGGTCGCCAGCGCGACTGCCAGGCGGTCATGGTCGAAGGCGGGCTCGCGGGATCCGGCGGCTGGATCGACGAGAATGAAGCGCTGGCCTTCGCGGGTGTCCACGGTGTACCAGAAGCGGGCGCCGTCCCACTGTGGGTTGATCTTGTCGCCGCGTACCAGTGCCGCTCGGTTGTGCCGGAGTAGGCGCTCGGCCGCTTGGTACCGGGTTGCGTCCATTGTGATCACTCCATGCCATGAGAACCGTCTTAAACGAATCGTTTCGTTTTGCAGGATGGCATCGGATGTTGAGACGTGTCAAAACGAATCGTTTCGTTTAGGGTATGGGCATGACGAGAGCCCCGAACCCAGACCGTCGCCGGGACGCAAGCCGCAAAGCGACCCTAGCCGCGGCCCTTGAGCTGTGCGTAGAGCGGGGATACGCCGGGGTGACCGTCGACGCCATCGCCACCCGCGCAGGCGTCAGCAAGGCCACCATCTACCGGTGGTGGCCCGCCAAAAGCGCGATTGTCCTGGAGGCGGTTGATGAGGCCGCTCCCATCCCAGAGACGTTCCCCGACACCGGCGACCTGGCCGCCGACCTGCACGCCTGGCTCAGCGGCATTCTCGGCGTCTTCCACGACCCACGTCTCGGCCCGGCCTTCACCGGCGTGCTCGCCGAAAGCCAGCTGGATGCGAACCTCGCCCACCAGCTACGCGAACGGCTGATCAACCACCGAGTCGCTCAGCTCGAGGAACGCATGACCAAGGCGCGAAAGAACAGCGAGCTCGCCCCCGACGCAGATCTCGAAGTGGCGCTGGACATCCTGCACTCACCCATCTACCGAAGGCAGGTGCTGCACTACCCGCTGCCCGATGACGCCTACCTGACCAGGCTCATCGCGCTCGTCATGCGGGCCATCGGGCCCACTCGCGCCGACTGACCCACACCAGGCCACAGCTCTGGACGGTCGCTGATCATTCCAAAGCTTCGATCCAGAGCACCAGCTTCTCGACGCTCAACATGCTTCGCAGAAATGAGGGAGAAGTCCCTCGAAGGCCAGGCCTCGGCGCGTGAGCGTGGCTGCCACGGCGGCCGGCCCAAGGTGCTCGACGATGACATGATCGCCTACGCGCGGAGCCTGCGCGCGCGAGGCGTGCCGGTGCCGGAGATCGCGGGCAAGCTGATCATTCCTATCGGCAAGAACAAGGGCCACCACCCCTCGATCGCCAGCGTCTACCGGATCCTGGGCGAGGACGGGTCCGGGTGACGGGACTCGACTGGGGAAGCCGTTGCGGGGCTCGCCGTCATTCTTCGTCGGATGAAGGGCGGGCACATCCGCGAGCGCGCCCTGAAGGTGCAGACGGGCGGTGGCGGCTGCTGCCGTCCCCGCCCTGTTCAGGGCAACCGTTTCAGAGGCTCGGTTTCAGAGGCGGCGGTCCAGGAGCATGCCGGGCCACTCCCCCACGGTGAAGGGCGCGCTGCGGGTGAAGCCGCAGCTTTCGTAGAAGGAGACCAGCCGGCCGTCGTCGCCCGCGTAGCAGTCGACCCGCAGCAGGGCGACGCCGCGCCGGCCGGCTTCGTCGAAGGCCCAGTCCAGCAGGGTGCGGCCGACGCCGTGGCCGGCGTAGCGGCGGTCGGTGACCAGTGCCTGGACGTACAGTTCGGGTTCGGCGGCGGGGGCGACGTAGTCGTGGGCGGCGCCGACGACGATGCAGCCGGCGGGATGGCCGCCGAGTTCGGCGATGCGCATGCCGCCGAGCTCGAGCCAGTCGGTGACCTGGCGGGTGCGCCGTTCGTTGCCGGTGAAGGGGCTGCTGCCCCACTGGCCGGTGCGTCCCTGGGCGGTGAGCCAGGCGACGGCGCTGTCGAACATGCCCAAGACGACGGGGACGTCGCCGTCGCGGCCCTGGCGGATGTGCGTCATGCCTTGCTGTTCTTCAGGGCGCTGCCCTTCTTCCACTGGGCGAACGACATCTGCCAGAAGCCCCAGCCGTTGTTCCACTCCAGCTCGCGGTTGGTGCCGGTGATGTCGACGACGTCGCCGCGCTGGAAGTTGTCGTGGAACCATCTGGCCTGGTCGGGGCGGGAGTTGATGCAGCCGTGGCTGACGTTGCGCACGCCTTGGGCCCAGACGTTGTCCTTGGCGTGGACGTATTCGCCGGAGTTGGAGATGCGGACGGCGTGGTTGATCATGACGTCGTAGTAGCCGGGGTCGCCCTTCTTGCGGCCGGGCGAGATCATGCGGACGGGGTTGCCGCGTTCCATGGTCAGGTGCACGCCGGACGTCGTGGTGTATTCGCGGGTGGTGGCCATTCCCGCACTAATGCGCATCGTTTGTACGCGTTTGCCGTCTTTGTAGACGTACATCATGTGCTTCTTGACGTCGACCTTGCTGATCTGTTTGGCGCCGATCTTGAGCGTGGCCGAGTAGTCCTTGACCCCGTACAGGCCCTTGCCGCCCTTGATGCCGGTGATGCGGGCGTTGAACTTCACCTTCTGGTGGGCGGGCCAGTACTTGGCGGTGCGGTAGATGGCGACGGTGTCGTTGATCCAGCGCCAGGCGCCCGCGACCGGCTTTTCGGCCTCGACCTCCAGGGCCCGCTCGATGGTGGCCTTGCTGGTGACGGGCTGGTTGAAGGTGACGATGATGGGGGCGCCGACGCCGACCGTCTCGCCCTTGGCGTTGGGGGTCACGTCGGCGATCCGCAGCGCGCGTTCGGGCTTGACGGTCGTGAACGTGCTGGTGGCGGTGGTGGCGCCGGCCTTGGCCGAGACGGTGTAGCCGGTGGAGGGCTTCAGCGCCGTCTTGGAGACCCACTTGGTCTTGTCGGTGTTGAAGGCGCCTTCGATCTCCTCGCCGTCGGCCTCGACGGTGACGCTCTCCAGGGCGCCGCCGTCGGAGGTGACGACGACCTTCTTCTCCGGGCTGACCTTGGAAGTGCCCTCCGCGGGGCTGATCTTGACGGTCGGCGCCTGGGGGGTGGCGCTCGTGGTGGCCTCGGGCGCACCGCCTGATCCCCCGTCGGCGGCGGTGCCGCCGCCGCCCGATGAGCACGAAGCCGTCAGCGTGGCCGCCGTGAGCAGCGCGACTGCGGTGGCGGGCTTCCTCCAAGCGGGCGTAACGTTCAACACTGTCCTTTCCCCCCACGGCACCAAACGCACCCCAAAAACCTTAATGCTCCTGCATGTAAGACGAGAAACCATTTGGGGAAGTTCGGTCACATTTCAATTACTTGTGACCGAATAAGGTTCTGGTCAGAGGCGGTGGGTCAGGCCGGTGTGCCGCCGCCCGGCCCCCTTGGTGCGTACGGCCTGCGCCAGAGCGCGGCGCGAGCCGACGATGACGACGAGCTTCTTGGCCCGCGTGATGGCGGTGTAGAGGAGGTTGCGCTGCAGCATCATCCAGGCGCTGGTGGCCAGCGGGACCACCACGGCGGGGTACTCGCTGCCCTGGGAGCGGTGAATGGAGACCGCGTAGGCGTGGGCGAGCTCGTCGAGCTCGTCGAAGGCGTAGTCGACGGCCTCGTCCTCGTCGGTGACGACGGTCAGCTTGTGCTCGTCTGGCCGGATGTCGGTGACGATGCCGACGGTGCCGTTGAACACCCCCGCGGCGCCCTTGTCGTAGTTGTTGCGCAGCTGGGTGACCTTGTCGCCGACGCGGAAGACGCGGCCCCCGTACCGGCGCTCCGGCATGCCCTCACGGGCCGGGGTGAGGGCCTCCTGCAGGGCGATGTTGAGGGCGCCGGCGCCGGCGGCGCCGCGGTGCATGGGCGCCAGGACCTGCACGTCGCGGCGCGGGTCGAGGCGGAAGCGGCGCGGGATGCGGCGGGCGACGACGTCGACGGTCATGGCGGCGATCTCCTCCGGCTCCTCGCACGGGAACAGGAAGAAATCCGTCATGCCCTGCAGGATCGGATGGTGGCCGGTGTTGACGCGGTGGGCGTTGACGACGACGCCGGACTCCTGGGCCTGGCGGAAGATCTGCGTCAGCCGCACGCGCGGGATGTCGTCGGCGGCCAGCAGGTCCTTGAGCACCTCCCCCGCCCCGACCGAGGGAAGCTGGTCGACGTCGCCGACGAACAGCAGGTGCGCGCCCGGGGCGACGGCCTTGACGAGCTTGTTGGCCAGCAGCAGGTCGAGCATGGAGGCCTCGTCGACGACGACGAGGTCGGCCTCCAGGGGGTTGTCGCGGTCGAAGGTGGCCTCGCCGCCGGGCCGCAGCTGCAGCAGCCGGTGGACGGTGGTCGCCTCGTGGCCGGTCAGCTCGGCCAGCCGCTTGGCGGCACGACCGGTGGGAGCGGCCAGGATGACCTTGGCGCGTTTGGCGCGGGCCAGCAGCACGATGGAGCGCACGGTGAAGCTCTTGCCGCAGCCCGGGCCGCCGGTCAGCACGGCGACCTTCTCCGTCAGCGCCAGGCGGACGGCCTGGCGCTGCTCGGCGGCCAGCTCGGCGCCGGTCTGGCCGTGCAGCCAGCTCTCGGCCCGCTCCCAGTCGACGTCGGCGAACGCCTTGAGCCGGTCGTGGCCGCAGCGCAGCAGCGACAGCAGGCCGGAGGCGAGCGAGACCTCGGCGCGGTGGAAGGGCGGCAGGTAGACGGCCGGCACGACGTTCTCACCCGCCGGGATGGGCTCGCGCACGACGCCTTCGCTCGCGACGAGCTCTTCCAGGCAGGCGGCGACCAGGTCGGCCGGCACATCGAGGATCTTGACGGCGTCGGCGACGAGGTTGGGGGCGGGCAGGTAGCAGTGGCCGTCGTCGGCGGCCTGCGACAGGGTGTAGCGCAGGCCCGCCTTGACGCGTTCGGGGCTGTCGTGGGGGATGCCGACCGCCTGGGCGATGGTGTCGGCGGTCTTGAACCCGATCCCCCACACGTCGTCGGCCAGCTGGTACGGCCGGCTCTTCACGACGGAGACCGACGATTCGCCGTACTGCTTGAAGATGCGCACCGCGATCGAGGTGGACACGCCGACACCCTGCAGGAAGATCATCACCTCTTTGATGATCTTCTGTTCCTCCCAGGCGGCGGCGATCATCTTCGTCCGCTTGGGGCCCAGGCCCGGCACCTCGGCCAGCCGCTGCGGCTCCTGCTCGATGACCTCGAGCGTGTCGGTGCCGAAGTGGTCGACGATCCGCTCGGCCATCTTGGGGCCGATGCCCTTGATCAGGCCGGAGCCCAGGTAACGGCGGATGCCCTGCACGGTGGCCGGCAGCACCGTGCTGTAGGACCACACCTCGAACTGCCGGCCGTAACGGGGGTGGGAGCTCCAGCGGCCGTGCAGCCGCAGCGACTCGCCGACCTGCGCGCCCAGCAGCGGGCCGACCACGGTGAGCAGGTCGGAGCCGGAACGCTCGGTGGCCACGCGGGCGATGGTGTAACCGGTCTCCTCGTTGGCGTAGGTGATGCGCTCAAGTACTGCGCTCAAATTAGTAGCGACATTTTCTGCACCCGCGTCCGGGCTCACCTCGGGCCTCCCCACGCCGATGAGACTAGGGCAGATCTACAACACCGCGACACCTTCCGTGAGCCGCTGAGCCAGCGATCTATCATGAACAAGTGACCACTTCTCCCCTGTCCGAACTCAACTCGCCTCATATAGCGCGAGCAAAAGCGCTAGCGTCAGCTGGTCAGCTCCTGGCCCGCGCTCGCGCCGAACGCGACGCTCTCTCCCCCGCCGAGGCGGCCAGGCTCGCCCACCGGCCGGGACGCATGTCCTTGACGGACCTGGAGGCTTCGATCCGCGCCCAGCGCGAGCGGGCACGGACGATCAGGTCTACCTCCGCCGCCTGAAGCGAGTCCTTTTGCTTGCAAGATTACTTATGGCCCGAATCCCTTGATCAGGATTCGGGCCCATCGTCTTTGCCGTACGGGCTACCAGCCGCCCAGGTGCCGCATGCCGCCGACGTTGCGGACACCGCCGCTCACGCTTGCCGCCCAGCCGCCCGTGTCGCCCGCGGCCCAGCCGCCTTGATCACCGTGTCTCGTCATGGCGGCAAGCCTGGCAGATCAGCGCAACCGCGAGCAATAACTGCCAGCGCGCTGCCCGTGGGCGCCTCAGTTAAGAGCCTGCTGGCGAACGGGTATGGTGAGCCTGCGTGTCACGCGGGAGAAAGGAGAGGGCCGCCCAAAAGGCCGGAGCAATCCCGTGGTCTCACGATTCAGGGGCAGCGAGCGACCATCTTGTGGGAGGAGATGTTGTCGTCCATTGTTTCACCATCACCGTCACCGTTGGGGGGAAAGCCCCAGCGAGACAGGTCATCATACGCCTTGCCGGGGGGCAGGCAGCGCCAGGCGCCCGTGTAGTTGAGGCCCCAATAGACGATGACGGCCTTGTTTGTGTTGTTGAATATCTGAGACGCCCTGTTGCGCATGCCGCCGATGGTCCCGATACCGTCGCTTCTGTTGCAGGTGCTCCAATCGGGGTCACTGGTGGACCATCGGCAGTACGGGCCTTTCCCATAGGCATCCCTGGCGGCGTAGAAATACCCGTCGGCGCTCAGGCCGTGCGATGCGGCCGAGATGCCAGCCTGGGCCGTCGAGGCCGTGAGGACGCCGACGAGGCCGGTGGCGGCCAAGACGATGAGCATGGTTCTGATCCTGGGCATGATGATCCCTTCGCGGGTTGCCGTGGGTCTCCTGGTGGACTTCTCTAGTTCACCTGTGCTCGGCTCCGCCTGTCATCGTGTTCAACTCGGGAGGAAAAGACCGAGGTCCTGGACGTTCTTCATGGGGTGTTGATTCATTTGCGATCTACATCTTGCAGGTACAACCTCGCAGGAGTGTCGCCACAGTGACGCGCCTCAGCGCCTATCCAGTGTGAGCAGGGCTTCACATCACCCCCGTGATGTCGCGCCACTCCTTGGCCTGACGGGGGTCGAGGCCCGCCATCGGTGCCGCGACGACCTGTAAGGCCAGCTGGGCAGCCTGGAGCTCCGCGGCCGCGATGTCCGCGCAAGCGGAAGCCTGCGCAGCGAACGCCGCTCTCCAATCCGGTTTGCTGTCCTTATCCGCGGCCTCTACGAGCTTCTTTGCTTCTGCGAGAAAATCCAGAGCAGCTCTGGCATGCTCCGGGCCGGTCATTTTCCTGGACATTCCGCCTCCTTGGGGGGTGTGAGATTACGCGCCAGCAATAGAGCTTGCAGAATTGGACTCATGATGGCAGTCGTGGCCGCACCGGTTGTACCTGCAGCCAGCGCAGCGTCCACGGCTGCACGGGTCGGACAGGCTGGTCAGCCACTCACGCGGCAGGTACGTCGGGTCCTCAGTTTTCGGCATCATCGGCCCCCCGGGCCTGGTTGGACGGCGTGAAGGGGAAACAACACCAGGGCGGTGATGGTCGACGCGACCAGGACCGCGCCGCCCACCTCGCCCCACACGGTCATGGCGAAAACCATCGCGCTGTACAGCGCGAGAGCGCCGCTGACCGGACGGCCGAACAGGATGACCACGGCGACCGTTACGGCGACGACCACTGGGGCCAGCACCTTCGTACCGTGCGTCGGCTGGCACAGCAACGCGGTCGCCAGCACTGCCGCAAGCCACGACAACATCACAGCCGTCACGCGCAGTGCGGAGTCGGACCACCCGGCAGACGGCGCGGGAACGACGCTCATCACTTGACCTCCTCAACGAGCTGGTACGAGTCGCCGGACTTCCGGACCCGGCCTGCCTTCTCCAACGCCCGCAACGCGGCGGGAACCTCGCCGAGCGGCATGTCGCCAAGCCGCCGCCGCGCCGCAACGCAGACCGCGCCCAGCTCCTTCGGGCCGCTGATCAGCGCGTGCTCGACCACGGCCTCCACGTCCCCTGACGACCACTGCGGCTTGGCCACCGGAGATGCCTTCGCCGGCGTCGCGGCGGCCGGGTCGACGCCACGGCGCACCATGTCGCGGTACTCCTCGTAGAAGCTGAGCGTCATCTCGTCGAGCTGTGCTGCCGCGGGGATGGACGCGATGCCGAACAGGTCACGCGAGATCGACGCCCGCCACTTGCCGCCGGGCCGGGCGTCGATGCCCTTGGTGTAGCCGAGGCCGCGGGTCTTCTGGGTCGTGCCCTCCCAGAACTCCGGCAGCTTCGACGGGTCGGCGGCGAGGCCGACCATGTTGTAGTCGACGCTGGAGCCGGTGCGGAACGCTGCGACGCTGCCGCCGGCGGCCAGGTTCGAGCGGAGCGAGTTGGAGATCGGCTTGCCGCCGAAGTTCTCCAGGCCGAGGTTCTGCAGGAACACGTCGATCGCGCCGCCAGGCTTGCGCCACGTCTTCGCGGCCAACGCCAGCAGCTCCGTCGCGTCCGCGCCGTACACGTCGTCCTTGAGCAGCAGGGACAGCTCTTCGACCACGATGTACATCAGCTTGAGGTCGTGCATGTCCGGGTCGCCCGGCACGAAGTACGGCTTGCCGTGCCGCTCCCGGTTCTGGTCATCGACCCACGGGACGTGCGCGACGAAGTCGGCGCGGCGGCCCATGACGTAGTCGAGCGCCAGCAGTTCCTCCCAACACGCCTGAACGCCCTCACGGCTGATCGCTGTGCGGCCGTTGAACTCCGGCTGCGAGCTGCCGTCCTGGTTGTCCAGCAGCACCGCCACAGCGAGCGGGCACTGATGCACCAGCGCAAGCTTCGTGCCGCCGAACGCCGACTTGCCCAGGCCGGTCGACCCGGCGTTGATGCCCATCTGCGCGCCCGCGTCCGGCGTCCAGAACGACCAGTGCGTGGGCTTGAGGTCGAAGAAGAAGCCGACCTGCGCCGTGCCGGTGTTCGGGTCGATCGCCGCGGCGTATTCCTCGATGTAACGGACCTGACGCAGGTTGTCGCCGCTCTCGACCACCGTGACCCGGGCGCCGGAGTAGTCGCCGCCCGGCGCCGGGCTCAGCTCGACCTGGTCTAGGGGGACGCGGCGTGCCGATGCGATGGTGCCCTTGGCCTTGTCCATCTTGTCGAACTCGGTCTTGCCGGGTACGCCGTTGACGACGGCAGTGAAGCCACCCGGGACGGGCTCCGGAGCGGTGAGACGGGTACCGGCGAACGCCTGGTGGTTCGGGACGACGGTCCCGTCCCACCAACCTTCGACGCCGGACACGCTGCTCTTCGGCAGGGCCTTCGGCCGTGCGGCCCGGCAGCCCGCCAAACGGTACAAGTCGTACCAGTAGGGCACCGACGTGGCCAGGCCAACGACCCACAGCACCAGCGCAATCAGGCCGAACGGGCCGACGAACGTGGCGATCAGCAGCCACAGATACCCCGCGCCCTTCCGCCTCATGCGGGGCTTCTCGCCGCGCCGCCTCGCCTTGACCAGGGTCGTCGATGCGGCCAGGACAACGGCCGGCCCGGTGAGCGTCAGGCCGAGGCCGGTCGCGTCGGCCAGGACGGCAGTGGCCTGGATGGTGGCCAGCCACACCACCGGCCGAGCGAACGCCATGCGTCCGCGCTGCCGGTGCTTGATGCGTCGGATGGCCCGGCGCACCTTCCGCGGTTCGGGCTGCTCTGTCTCGGGTTCGGTCTTCTTCTGGGCGGCGATGGTGGCCATGATGGGCGCTCCCTTCCGGGCGTCAGGGGTGATCGCTCTGCTCCGGGTACCCGCCACGACGACGCCGTGGCGGGAACCCGCAACCTCAGCGGTCACGCGGTGGCGACGGCCGCCGCGTCCTTCGCGATCTGCGCTGCGAGGTTCGCGGCCTGGTTCAACAGGTCCTGCAGGACGGCGGCGTTGCCGATCAGGTTCGAGTGCTGGGCGATGGTGTCGCCCATGGAGGCGACGAGGTTGTTGCTGGTGACGCTGAGCTGCATCAGCTGCTGTGCGATCTCCTCGTGCGCCTGCGAGTAGCTGGTGAGGCCGGTTGCTTCCTGGGCTGCCATGGGGGTTCCTTCCGGTTGAGGCGCCTGCTCAGCGCTCGGGTTGTCGGTTGATGCTTGCCTTTGTGCTTGCGTGTTTGTCTCGGTGGGGGCGGCCCGGGTGAAGTGCAGCTCCTGGCCGCACTCGCACTTGGCCACGGACTTGTCCTGGCCCGGCTGGAGCATGACGGAGTGCTTTGCGCCGCACTTCTCGCACTCGGTGGTCGCGATGATGATCGTGTTCGTGATCAGCTTGCCGCCGTTCGCCACGGGCGGCACCACGTACGTCGGATCGTCGTGCACAACGTCCTTGACGACTTCAGCTTCGACCTCGAGAGTCTTGTACGCGTCGCGGCCTCCCCTGGCGGCTTCGACGAGGATGCGCTGCGCCGCGCCGATGGTCTTGGCCGCGCCGTACACCGCGCCGCCCGCCGTCACCACTGTCACGCCCAGCAGCTCCAGCACGGCCGACACGGCGCGGGCGCGCTTGGTGCCGTGTCCCTGCAGCGCCTTCTGCGCCCGGTCGTACGCGTCGCGGGTCGCTTTGTAGCCGTTGCGGAACTCGGCCGCGGCCTGGGCCCGGCCCGACTTCCACGCGCCGGCGGTGACGGCCTTCGCGGCGGTGCGGGCTTTCGGCCGCCTCCACAGGATGACGCCGGAGATGAGTCCGGCGAGCACCAGGGCGAGGATGACCATCATCATTTCGACCCCTCCACCTGCGACTTGAGCGTGTTGGCGTTGGAGGTGAACTGCGCGGAGACGTAGGCCCACGTCGGCCCGCCCGTCATCACGACGACCGTGATTAGCGCGGGCAGGGCGAACAGGCCATACTGCGACGGCCTACCGATGTCCCAGTCGGAGACGCCGATGATCACCCCGACGCTAACCACGACCAGCGCGAGGAACCCGGGGACGCCGATCCACACCGTCAGACCCCAGTCGGCGCCGAGGCGGACCAGCCAAGCGACGACGCTGATGAGGCCCGCCCCGCCAAGGACCATGAAGATGGCGACGAGGAAGTGGATCTTCCTGAACAGCTTGCTGTGGAGCATGACCACGATGGCCGGGCCTGCGAACATGAGGCACACCACGAGGCCGCCGAGGACCAGGCCAACGGTGAGTTCGACTTTCATGAGGGGCCTGCCTTTCAGGCGAGAACGACTGTGACGAGGTACACGACCGCGCCGACGACAATCACGGCGGTCAGCAGCGTCGGATAGCGGATGATCAGGAGGAGGGTCTGCGCGGTGATGTTCGCCAGGACGACCGGCACCCCGTACAGGCCGTAGAGCACCCGCAGGGCGATCGCGTCGCGGACGAACTGCGGCGGGTCGAACCAGTACTGCCGGACCAGCGTCGCGATCGACGCAGGACGCTGCCCGAACAGGCCGTCGCCCACCACGAGCGCGTCGAGCAGCTGCTCTGCGCGGGGCAGCAGCTCGGCCGTGGCCGTCGACCAGAGCGACACCGCGTTCTCGGGCTCGTCCTGCTCGGCCGGGACGGGCGCGGCGGCGGCCGGTGCCGGGAACGGGCCGACGACCACGTTGTCCCGCTCCGGCTGCTCGTCGCCGTCGTCCTTGGGCAGGCTCAGCTCATACGACACGGCTGGTCCCCCCCTTCCGGGCTTCGAGGTACTTCAGGTGCTTGTCGTTCAGGTCGGCGGCGATGCCGCGCATCTGCTTGGCCAGGTGAAGGGCGTCCGCGTGAGCCTTGGCGGGGTCCCGCCTGGCGAGCTGCGTCAGTTCAGCCGCGACCCAGCACGCGGTCCACCAGAAGCGGCGGACGCCGTTCCGCTCGCGGTTGATCCGGTCGGTGTGGTACGCCTTCCGCTCCTCGGGGCCGGTGCGGTCCTTGGCCACTTGCTACTCCCCCTACTTACGCTCTGTGATCTTTGGTAGGCTGCGCCTCGCGCGCGTGCATGCGCGGGCGCGCGCGCTGCGCAACGCGGGCGCGTGTTGGGCCGTCCGCGAAGCTGCCGGTCAGCGCCGGGCGGTCGCGGATCGTCCCTGCCGCCCGGTCACGGAATGTCACCTTCTTGGGCTTCCTCGAACAGCAGCTCGGCTTCGGCGTCCCAGTCGATCCGGAACTCTTCGGCGCCGGACGGCACGAGCTTCTGCGTCTCGGCCAGGAATGAGCGCAGGTTCGCAGTCGGCACGCGGAACGTCAGCGGCTCGTCCGGGTTCCACGTCAAGGTCCACAGAGTCCACATCGGCTCACCGGACGGCTGGACCTTCAGGTCCTCGCAGACGGCCAGCTCGTCCAGGCCCTTGAGGAGGACGTCGCGGGGCACGTCCAGCGTGACAACGCCGCCGGAGACGTACACCTGCACGAACCACGGGTCAGCCGGGTGGAAGTGCAGCCACGCCATGAGGAAGTTGTCGGCGTTGTCTGCCTGCCACATCGGCAGGACGGTGCTGAGCTTGACGAGGTTCGCCGCGGGTTCCATGTCGCATCCTTCGGGTTGGTTGGGGTGTCGTGCGGGGGCTACTTGATCAGTGACACGGCGGCGGCGACAGCTGCGATAGCCGCTCCCTGCACCAGCAGGTAGATCACGATGAACCGGATGACGTTGGGTCCGGTGGGGCGTCGCGGGGGCGTTCGCATGATGTCCTCCATGGGTGAGGGGTGGCGTGTCATCTGCTGTGTCACGCCGCTGCGTCGGGCGTGTCACGGGTCGTGCCATCAGGCATGTCCCCGGTCGTGTCACGGGGTGTGTCACCGGGCTCCGTGTCACCGGGCATCAACCCGGCGTCCTTGATGTACCGGTACGCCGTGCGGGTGCTGACGCCGTACTCCTCGACTGCCTTGTCACGGAGGTCCGTGACCTCGATGCCGGGGTTGGTCTTGGCAACGTCATGCAGCCACTCGATGCGCCGCGCGAGCTCCTCTTTGCTGGGCTGTGCCGGTGTGCCATGACGCGTGCCGTTCTGCTTGCGTGTCACGGTCTTCGGAGACCGTGACACGGGCGGGCGGGGGCGTGTTACAGGGGCCGGTGCCGGGCCGCCGGGCGTGCCACCAGCCCTGTCGCGAGGTGTGCCACCGCCTGTGCCACCAGGCGTGTCACGAGGGGCAGCACCAGGCGTGTCACCGATGCGAGCAACACTGCTTGCGTGAACGGGAGGCAGCAAGGCGTGGCGGTCACTGAAGCCGCGCAGTTGCGCCATGGCGTCCGCCGCGACACGGTCCCGCTCCTCCTTCGCCGCCTGGTCGTCGGCGAGCTGCTGCCAGAACGGGCGCGGCTCGATCTCGGTCAGCTTCGTGGTGTTGTAGAGTGCCGCGATCTGCGCGAGCATCTGCTGCTGCCTGGCCGGATCCTGCACGAGGCCGGTGTACTCAACGGCGCGGTCCATCGCCTTGTCCAGCTTGGCCAGGGCGGCGCGCTGCTTGCGGTCGGAGGAGCTGGCCTCGCGCAGCGCCCGTGCCTTCTTCGCTGCGAGGGCGACCTTGGTGAGGCGGCGGTGCGTGTCGACCTCGGTCGCGGTGCGGTCGGATGTCTCGGCCAGGCCCGCCTTGACGAGCATCCGCTCAGGGGTGAGCCGCCAGTTGATCCGGGTCCGGCCGGTGAGCTTCTGTCGCTCGATCGTCATGCCGCGCTCCCACAGCCACGCGGCGACGAGCGGCGCTGCCAAGCGGAACACCGCCTCGGCGAAGCTGCGCGAGTCCATCGCCGACAGGACCGCGGACAGGCATGTCAGCGCCCACACGGCCAGGCCGTCGATGCCCGCCTTGTGGGTCACCCGCATGTTCCGGCGCGCCCGCACGGCGGACGTCACCATCGCGACCTCGATGAACGCGAACAGCAAGAGCTGCAGTGGGCCGTCGAAGCCGAGCACGTCGCCGGAGAACCGCCACATGCCTTGCGCGGACACGCCGGTCGCGATGGACGCGGCCACGATGGTCATGGCGTCCTCGGTCGGGCGCGTCGACCACCAGTTGCGGGCCGTCCGGAAGAGAGTGCGACCGCCCAGGAACGCCCCCACCAGGCCCGCCAGCGAGACGGCCGCGATGACTGCCGAGCTGCCCGGATTGATGGTGATGTAGCCGAAGACGTCGGCGGCGTAGTCGAACAGCGTGGAGGGGTTCACGCAGCTTCCTCTTCGTCGTCGATGTTGCTGGCAATATCGCTTGCAATAAGGCGTTCGAGGCGCACCCAGGGAGCGAGGCCAGCCCGAATGCCGTGCGGCTCGTGACCGCGCTCCATGAGGAGGCCGCCCTCCTCGACCTGGGCCGTCACCCAGCACTCGTACATGACCGGGCAGCCGCTGCAGCGCTCGGCGGCGGCCTGCTCGTAGAAGCGACGCTGATTCGCGGCGTTGCGGCCAGGCTCGACCTCGGGGAACCAGTGGTCGGGGTCGACGCCGGGCCTGGTGCACAGGCCCTTCTCGGTGATCCGGTCGGCCAGGGAGTGGCGTCGGGGAAGATCCGTCGTGGGCGACTTAGCGCGTGTCATACTTTTCTCACACAGCCTTTCAGTAGGTCGTGTTCTCCTAATCGGGTTGGTTGGGAGCTGAGCGGCCTCCGGTGCGGGATGGGTACCCGCTGCGTTCCGGGGGCCGCCTTTTTATGCGTCAGTACGCCATGTTATCTAGATAACATGGCGTACTGAGAGCATGATGAATCACGACACGATCACTTGTCAAACGAGCTTGTGGCAACATCTCGTGATCGAGGCACAACACCAGCAGGAGGGAGGGCACGTGACGACGAGGCGCGAAGAGATCGCGAACCACCTTCGCGAGCTCATCACCAACGGCACCTACGCGCCCGGCGACGTGCTCCCCAACCAGAACGCCATGAAAGCCACCTACGACACCACGAGCAACACCATCAGCGCCGCCGTGAAGATCCTCCGCGACGAGGGCCTAGTCTGGCGCGTCGCCAACCGCGGCCTCATCGTCCAAGACCTGCGGCCCCTCTACATCGACCTCAGCATGGCCACCCCGCCCAGCAACGGACTCGGCCCCTGGGAAACCGCCTGCCACAACGCCGGACGCACCGGCAGCATGCAGCTCATCTCCGTCGAGCGGGTCCCGACCGAACCCGACGTCGCCCGAGCCCTGCAACTCAGCGTCGGCGCGACCGTCGTCCGCCGCGACCGGCACGCGCTCCTCGACGGCCGGGCCGTCATGCTCGACACGGCGTACTACCCGCTCGCCCTGGTCGACGGCACCCCCGTGGCCGGCAGCGGCAAGGTCGATGGCGGCATCTTGGCCGCGCTCATCGCCGCGGGCGTGCTCGACCCCGCGACCGCCCGGGTCCGCGAACTCATCGGGGCACGTACCGCGACGAAAGACGAAGCCGACACACTGCGGCTCCGGCCCGGCGTGACGGTCCTGACCGCCGAGCGCGTGACCCGAGATGGGGAAGCCCAGCCGGTGGAGCTGCTGCACCGGGTGGCGAACACGCGACGGATCCGGTTCCAGACCGACGACCTGCCGCTGAGGAGCCGATGATCTCGCCCGACCACTTGGGTTGACCGCCGCAGCGCGAATGGACTCAGTGTCAGCGAGACGCTCCTTCAGGCCAGAACACCCGCACCGGTATGCCATGGTCACGGGCCGCCGCCACAACGTCCGCGGTTCCTCCGTACCCTCGCGCTGGCAGGCCGTCCCACACGGCCCACAGCACGTCGGCGTGGTCGAGCATCAGTTCGGAAGCGGTCTGGTGGGACTCGGAGGTGGACTCAACGAAGTCCAGTTCGTGAATGCGCGCGGCCCGCTGATACAGCTCGTCGTAGGCGGGCCAGTGCTCGGCGGGCAGCCCCTCTCGGTATTTCTCGGCGGGCACGAGGACCTCGAGTTGCCCGCCAGCGTCGAGTATCGCGCGGGCACCCATGGTGTCGGCGCCGTCCGCTATGCACGACAGTCCGATGACGGGCTCGTCGAGCTCGGCCAGGGCAAGGCGAAGCATGCCGTCCACCTGTTGCTCGACCGCGGGCGGTAGACCTCGATGGCCGGAGATTGCGATGCGCAGAGTCATGAGCGGGAATGTCACCTCTATCCGATCGTGGCCGCTAGGAGCCGCTGGTCAAACGCTTCCACGCTGGCCAGCATCGGGCCTTGGTAGGAGTTACGGAATCGGCGCGCTGCTTGGATGACGCGCTCGGACCCGTATAGGACGCCTGTGCTGAGCGCTCGGGACGCCAGGGTGAACGCCTCGTCGAACTCGGCCTGCATACGCCGGATGGACGCAATCTCCAGCAGGAGAGTGGCGCGCTGTTTCTCGGCAGGCTGGATGCTGTTTAGCGACGCGGAAAACGCGGCTATCGCCACATCTGGCTGAGCCAGCCGAACCGCGCACAAAGCCCGAAACCCTGCCAGCTTCGCGTCGGTGAACGGAAACACCCACGGCCACGGCGGCGACGATTGCCGGCCCGCTTGTACAGCTCGCTCGGCTGCGGACAAAGCCGCATGGCAGGCGCGCCCGTCGCGGGCTGTGGCGTACGCCAGCGCCTCCAGGCACGAGAGCCAAGCGTGAGGCGTGGCAGGTGGTCGCGGCCCGACGAAAGCCCGAGCGCGCCCGAGGAGGAGCAGCCCCAGCTTGGGGTCCTCATCCACCTCGAACTGCGCCAAGCTGCCCGTCATGTAAGCGGCGAGGAGCGGATGATCGGCTTTGCGTGCGGCGTCGATCGCGGCCCGGTAGAAGGTGCGGGCTGTGCCGGCGTCTGCCATGTCGGCGTGGAGCCAGGCAGCGAACCCGGCAGCTTCGGCGATGACGCCGAGCAGTTCGGCCCGATGGTTGGAAGCAGCCCCCCGGGCAAGGGCGGAGCGTGCCACGCGAAGGTGTGCTACTGCGCCCGGCGCCAGTTCTCGGGCTGGGGTGGTGGCTTCCAGACGCCGCTGCAGGCCGGTCACCGCGGTGAGGGTCGTGGCAGTGGTGTCTGTCGGCTCAGCGTGAGGAACGTGTGCTGATGGGATGACCGCGAGGGCTGCGGCGGCGGCCGCGGTCCTCCCGAACTGTCTGCGGTTCGTGGTGTCACCTTCTCCGGCACCGAGCCGGACTAGGTGGATGGGTACCCCGACTCGGTGGCATATCTCGCGGACTTGGTCCACGGTGAGCGCCCGGCCACGAATGACACGGGACACCCACGATTGGCTGTACTCCAGCACGTCCGCGAGCTGCTCCTGGCTCCATTGACGTTCGGCAAGGATCGCGCGAAGGATCGCCGCCATGTCGCAGGAGACCAGAGCAGCCACCACGGCTGGCTGATCCCAGAAGCTCGGGGGGAGGGGCTTCGGGCTCGCCATGAGGCTAGGTTACGCCGCAATATGCTTCGGCAGCCTCAGTCTTCATCGGCATAACCCCAGTTCTGAAAGGACTGGCGGCTTCACCCCAGGCGCATTGCGGATCACGCTCGGATACGTGACCTTCCCTGACGTCCACCTTGGCCCTCTGCCAGTGGTGGAGTTAGCCAGCACGGTGGCTCACCAACTCCGGGCGCATTTGCGCACGGAGTACCGCATTGAGGCCGACGTGAACCACGGAGACGGCATCGCCCTGGTCTCTGTGTGGATCGACCTCGTTTGTCACACCGATGGGCGCCTGTGCTGGTGGTGGACGGGCCGAATGTCACGGCGAGGCCGTCGTCTTTACACGTACGCCTGCGCTGGCGATGTGGCGGGCTGCGCACGCCGTATCGCCGCGCGGTACGCCGAGCTTCGCGCCAACAGCACCTCTGCCAACTCCTCCCTAATGCGCCTACTCCCGCAGCGATACGAGGCACCATGACGACCAGCAACCACGCCGAGGTAACAACGGCGACCATCCGCTCCGGCCGCATGCCGGGGATTCTGGACTATCCCGCTCCCATCATCGACGTCGGCAAAGGCCGCTCCTGGGCAGCAGGCGTGGAGAAGCACTGTTACGGCTGGTGGACGGTTCTTTGGGAGCCATGGGGCCAGCACCTCACAGCGTTTCTGAAAGGTCCCTGGGGCGAAGGCGGCACCTACCGCAAGGGCCGGACGCCGAGGGATCTGTGGCCGGCTGTGTTGGAGGCCCACGACCAGTGCCGGCGCCTTGCTACCGCTCAAGCTGCGCCCGTGGTGCCGCCCCTGCTGGTGGACAAGCTCCCGGACGATCTGTGGAAGGCGGACGCGTGAGCGAGGTAACGCCCGGCCTGGAGGTCCAACACGAACCAGCGTCTGACGGCTTCACGTGGGAGCCGTACACGTCTGGCAGAGGCGCTGTGCTGCGGGTCAGGGACACGTCATGCTGCGGCGTCTACGATCTGGCGTCCGAGGGCGGCCAGTACCTCATCCTCCGCAAAGACGGCAAAGAAGGCTACGAGGAGACGGCGCGCGGCGTACACGCCAACGCCGTCGCCGCCTACATAGCGCTGGTGCAAAAACACCTTCAAACCCACAAGGGTGCCTCGCTGAGCGACACAGCAGGGGACTCCTCGCCCCAATGACGCGGGAATCTCCGCCTGCCAGGCGCTATCCAGGCGTCTGGAACGGCACCCCGACTCTTCCGGGCCGACGTGGACATGCGCCAGCCACGCCATCAATCGTCTCTCACCCCAGGGACGAGCCACGTTCCTCTCCCTGGGGTGAGAGACATCCACCCAAGCCGCCACTCCCAATGGAGGCACAGTGAACGACCTTCTCGACCTGGAGAAGCTCCCCTCCACCGTCCGTAACGCCATCGTCCAAGGGCACACGGGCCCGATACGCCGGGCACTGCACGTCAGCAGTTCCCGGACCGGGGTGACCCTGAACCTGTATGGCACGCACCAGAACGTGTTCCTCAGAGCCACCCCGCTCCGCAGCCCGGACCTGCCGCTCTACAAGCGGGAACGGTGGGCGACCCTGAACCTGCCCCTGGATGCCCCCGCGCCCCGCCTGCTGTGGAACACCACCGCGGACCGGTGGCTGCTGCTCGCCTTCGAGCTCATCAACGACCACGCCGCCTCCGCGTTCCTCGCTCCCGACTCGGATGACGTGCCGTTCGTCCTGGACGCCGTCCAGCGGCTGGGCAAGACGCTCACCCCGTGCCCGGACGGCGCTCGGCAGGTCACCGAACTCGTCGCCGGCCTGTGGGCGATGGGGCAGCGCATGCTGGACAAGCCGCCCACCCGGTTGCGAGGCCGCGACCTTTTCGAGACAGCGCTCCAGGGGTTCGCTCCTGAGGCGTTGCAAGGGGACACCCTGCTGCACGGCAACCTCGCCCCCTGGCACCTGCGCATCAAGGACCATCTCGTCTACGCGGTGGACTGGTCGCAGGCATGCCAGGGCGCTCCGTGGGTGGACCTTGCTCTCCTGGCGCCCCACTTTGTCGAGGCCGGGCACAGCCCGGAGCAGGCCGACGCCCTGCTGTCGGGCGTGTTCCCATGGGCGGAGGCGCCTCCCGCGCAGGTAGCCGGGCTGGCCGCACTGTGGACGCTGGCGTGCCTGTACCAGGCCGAGTACGGGCACCCGATGCGCCGCCCCGAACAGACCCGCCTCGCTGACGCTGGTCGCAAGTGGCTGGTCTACCGGCTGACCAGGCTCTGATCGGAAGCTGATGATGCTGGCGCGGCAACCCACACCATGGCAGCGATTCTCGCTGCACATGCCGCGCCCATGTGCGGGCGGCACAGTGTCCCCGCCGTCCCGCACCTCTTGGCGCAGGCCGAAGTCCGCCCGCAGCCGCTTCGGCCTGCGCCACTCACCTTCCACATCTCTGCGCGGAAACCCCACGTCAGGGACCCCAACACAGGACAAGGAGAAGAGGACATGAGCACTGCCCACCAGGTTGAGGCAGTCCTGGACGGGCGGTCGTCGCACGCCCGCCGGGCGCGTTGTGCCGCGCTCACACCCGCCCGATACGCCATTAGGTACGAGCGCCGGTCCACGCCGTTCGGCTTCTTCGCTGGCGTCTGTCTGAGCGACTTCGGCGAGACGTCCGCCGTGTATGTCGGGGGGGATCACGAAATCGTCGCCCGAGCCGACCCCCGGGCACTGGACGAGGCGATCAGCGCCCGGGAGGCGGACGCCGCGTTGATGGCGGATGTCGAGGTGTGCGTCAACAACCTGGCGTACGTCCTTGGCCGTGTGCCTGAGCACGTCGTAGTGGAAGGGTGCCCCTTTACGCCATGGAACTGAGCCTCGACCCTCGCTGGCTGTCTCGATACTCGGCGCAAGGCCCGGTCCAGGAGGCTCAGTCTCCCTGTGTCTTCTGCGCCATCATCGAAAGGGAGGTCGAAAGCCACGTCATTGCGGAGACGGCGGACACCCTGTGCTTTTTGGACCACCTGCCGGCAACGTACGGACACACACTGGTCGTCCCTAAGCAGCATTGCCGGGACCTATTCGATATCTCGGACGAGTCCTTTCAGTCGGTCATGGCGACCGCGAAACAGGTGGCGAACGCCCTGCACGTGACCTGTTCGGCATCCGGCGTCAACCTTGTGCACGCCAGCGGTCTGGCCGCCCATCAGACGGTGTTCCACTTCCACATGCATGTCGTGCCGCGCTACGACGGCGATTCGATCGTTGTTTTTCCTCGGCTGGCTGATCCCGCCCGAAAACACGAGGTAGCACAGCGCCTACGCGCAGCGCTCCTTGACCCGTTACCGCCCACTAAACCAGCAGAAAGCAGCGCACCATGACAATTTCACCCGACTCCGCCCACACCCAGTTCACCGAGCAGGGCTTCGTGCTCATCAAGCAGGCCGTACCCGACGCTGTCGTCAAGATATTGGACGATGCCGCCCTGCAGCTCACTGACGACCGGGCCCCGGACCTGACGCACAGCTCGTTCAATACGAACCGCGCCCTGACGCACGTGCGCAACGCCGCGAACATCATCCCTGAGTACCAGCTGCTTTTCGGGTGCCGCGACCTGATGTCAGTCCCCTACCGGATTCTCAACGAGTCGATCCAGGTCCTGGGCAGCGAGATGCTGCGCCGAGCGGTCTACCAGCAGGCCCACGAGCCATGGCACCGCGACTCCGGAGCCTTCCTGGAGCGTCCGTACGATGAGGTGAACGGGCCGCTGCATCTCAAAGCCCAGGTGTTCTTCACCGATACACGGCCGAAGGACAGCGGCAATCTCGTGCTCATCCCCGGCTCCCACCGGTGGTCCGTGGACCACAAGGACGATGACTACTGGGAGTCGGCGAACGACGCTCTCGCTCAGGGCAGCGTCCCGGACGGCGCCCTGATTATTCAGGCGGAGCCCGGCGACGCGGTCATCTTCGGCAACACCATGTGGCATGCCGTCCTGCCCAATCTGACACAGGAGCGGCGCAGCGCGATCGTCCGATTCGGGCAGGCGTGGCTACGTCCGTACGACCACCACTGCGACCCGGCCACCGCAGCCGACCACCTCTCCCCTGAAAACCGGCTGCTGCTGGGCTACTCCTCCAACGAAGTCAACCCGGTGGACTTGTACAAGGAGGCCACCGCAACGCACAGCTGGGATGCGCAATGACCAGCTCAACGAGAATCGTCACGGTGCTCGGCGCGACGCGCAACTTCTTCAAGGTAGGCCACTACACCCTGCGGCGACTTGCCATTGACGCACCGCAGCTGACGTTGCGTCTGGCAATTCCAGAAGCTCACATCGCCGGACGCGCCGTACACGACATCGACGTGCAGCTTCGCGACTGGGAGCCGAGCGATCCCACAACGTTGGCGGAGGCCTTGTCCGGCACCGACACCATGCTAATGGTGCCCCCCATCGACCGCCGCGTCGAAATCGGAGACATGTATCTGCGGGCAGCTCAGAAGGCCGGCGTCAATCAGATCGTGTGCCTGGGCATCCAGTTTGCCCCGGGACAGTGCGCCATGGCCGACGAAGCGGCAACGCTCGAAGGCCTGCTGCAAAAATCCGGGATCGAGTACGACCTCGTCTCACTGCCCATGTTCCTGGAGAACATCCTCTATCAGTGCCAGTCCATCGCCAAGAACGGGTCGTTCTCCTTCCCCGTCGACGCCGACTGTCCGTTTTCGTACATCAGCTGTGACGACGCCGCCGCGCTGTTCTGCCGCAAGATCCTCTCCCCTGGGTCCATCGACCTGACCCGCGGGTTGATGAGCCATCATGCGCAGGCGACCTGCGCCGAGTGGGCTTTGGCCCTCCAAGCGGCGACCGGGCGTCCAATCACGTTCAAGCGCCAGGATGACGAGCACTTCCTGACGAGCCTTGGCAAGTACGGGATGCACCGGCCCGCCGCCGCGCAGGTGCTCGGCCTGTGGAAGCAGATCAGCGCTGAGGGGGACGCTACGCCGACCCGGGTTGCCGAGCAACTCATGGGCCGCCACACCACCAGTCTGGCGGCATGGACGCAGGCCCACGCGTGCTGCTTCGGCCCCGAGTTCAACTCTTGCCCCCACCCGCACCCGCCAATACAGCACATGTTCGGACCCGCGTGAACGCTCTGGGCAACCGAACCGACGCACTCGCCAGAAGCGCAGACCGCTCAGGAGGTGTCGCATGAATCTCACAAACTGGTGCGGCAACGTCACCATCGCCGACCAAGGCCACTGGACGAGAATCACGTCCCTGGAACAGCTGGAGACGATGCTGGCGCACGGGGAAGCCAAGGTGCGCGTCCTTGGGTCGAGATTCACCTATCCCACGCAGCTCCAATGCCCGGACCGCACCCGCGGCATCGTCTTGGACCTCCCTGGCCGCGGAGTGTGTGACCTGCGCGGAGAATACCTGCGCGTCACCGGGGACACCCTGCTCGAAGACGTGTGGCAGATGTTCGACAAGCACGGACTCGAACCCGACGCCTGCCCACCCGTAATCACAGCTCAGACACTAGCTGGCGCCCTCGCCACGGGCACCCACGCACAGGGCCTGTCTGGCGGCACTCTCTCCGACTGCGTGTCAGTCATCGAACTCATGGATGGCAACGGCGTCCTGCACCGACTCACCCCGGCCGACGACGCCTTCGAGTCCGCTATCCTCAACCTCGGGTGCCTCGGTGTGGTCGTCGGCCTAGAACTTCGCGGCCGCCCTGCGGCAAAGCTGTGCTGCAGCCGCGTCACCGTCACCGAAGACAGCCTGCCCGAGCACTACCCGGCCTGGAACCGCGAATCCGCGGCCGCCAAGTGCTGGTGGTTCACCGAACACAAGGTCGCGCACGCCTGGATCACACACGACGGCGCCGACCTGCCCCATGACCTGCACACCGCCCGACCCGCCGACTTGGATGATGTCGTGGCCCGCACCCGTCGTCATCTCATGGCCGACATCGGCGACGGTCAGGGCCATACACCTGCCACCCGAACCCTGGAAAAGTTCCTCGGCGCGGCCGACTCCAAGGGGACGCTCAACGAGATATTCAAGAATGGGATCCCGGCACCCCAGCTGAACATGGAGATCGCCGTCCCCCTGGACGCCTTCCCCGAAGCCTACGTCTGCCTCAAAGACCTCCTGCGCGCCTCGCCCTACAAGCTCCACTACCCCGTCATCCTGCGGACCACCGGGCGGGCGCGCGGCCACCTGAGCCCCACCCGCGCGGTCCCCAGCACCTACTTCGGCTTCGTGTCGTACATGAACGCGGAAGGCCGGATCACCGCCGCCCGCCCGCTGTTCGACGACATACAGCGCCTGTTGTACAGCCTGGGCGGCCGACCGCACTGGGGCAAATACTTCACTCCGGAACTGGTGCGCGACGCTGACACCAGCGGGTTCTCGCAGTTCCGCCGGGCCATAGGCAGATTCGACCCCCGCGGACGATTTAAGAACGACACCTTCTACCGCACGCTAGGACTTCCCACCGAATGACCCCGTACATGGGCGTGAGCCCCGCGTCTAAGGCTCCTATCCGAGCTTTGTATCGCGCGCACGCCGACTCCAAGAGGCGGGATGTGCTGACCGATCGTGGTGCACCAGCGTCCTGTGGTGAGAACATCCGGGCGTTGACATTCTTGGCCCGTTGTCGGGCCTGCCAGCGATCCTCAAAGCCGCACCGTTCTGTCAGTGCCAGTCGTCACAATGAGTAGCATGAACGAGTCCTCCACGGCGTCGGCCGCTGTCCTGGCTGATGAAGATGCCTATCTGCGGGCAGTCGCGCAGGCGCGCACTGCTGCCGAGGCGTACTACGGGTCCGGCGAGTCCACTATGGACGATGACACCTACGACCGGCTGCTGCACGCGATCACGGCCTGGGAGGATGAGCACCCCGACCTGGTCGCGGCGGACTCCCCAACCCAGCAGGTCGCGGCCGGGGTGACCACCGGCGAGATCGAGCACACAGTGCGGATGTTGAGCCTGGGCAATGTCTTCTCGGACCTGGAACTGAGGGCCTGGGCCGCGTCGCTGGAGCGGCGCCTGGGTGGGCGTGCAGTGACCGCCTGGGCGGTGGAGCCCAAGCTCGACGGCGTGGCCCTGGCCGCCCGCTACCGCAACGGCCGACTGGTACAGCTGGTCACCCGGGGTGACGGGACGACTGGTGAAGACGTGTCCCACGCGATCGGGGACATCATTGGCCTTCCCGCGACCCTGACCGAGCCGATCACGGTCGAGGTCCGGGGTGAGGTTCTGATGACGGAGGCCCAGTTCGCCGCAGCCAACGAGTTGCGAGCCGCACACGGGGGGGCGGTGTTCGCCAACCGCCGCAATGCCTCCTCCGGGTCGTTGCGAGCCAAGGACCGCGCTTACCACATTGGGCAGACGTTCCTGGCCTACGCCGCCCTGACCGACCCCGAGCACACCAGTGACCTCACCCTGGAGAATCTGTCCCACACCAAGCTCATCGCGCGCCTGGCCGACCTCGGGCTGGGCACCACGGTCGATACGCCGGTCGCCACCCGCTCCTACACCACGCTGGACCAGGTCCTGGCCCGGGTGCAGGAGATCGGCACCCTGCGCGCAGAGCTGGATTTCGAGCTCGACGGCGCCGTCATCAAGGCCGACGAGCCCGCCGACCAGGTCCAGGCCGGCGCGGGTTCACGCACCCCGCACTGGGCCATTGCGTTCAAGTTCCCCGCCGCCCAGAAGATAACCGTGCTGCGCGCGGTGGAATGGAGCGTGGGCCGCACCGGCATCATCGCCCCACGCGCAGTCCTCGACCCGGTCAACGTCGCAGGCACGACCATCACCTACGCCACTCTGCACAACCCCTCCGACATCACCCGCCGTGGCCTGCTGCTCGGCGACCACGTCATCGTCTACCGCGCCGGCGAAGTCATCCCCCGTGTCGAAGGCGCCGTCACCACCCTGCGCACCGGTGACGAACAGCCCATCTTCTTCCCCCAGGTCTGCCCGCGCTGCGGGGCCGATATCGACCGCACTCAGGAACGCTGGCGCTGCGTCCGGGGCCGCGCCTGCGGCCAGATCGAAGCCATCCGCTATGCGGTCGCCCGCGATGCCCTGGACATCGACGGCCTCGGCGAGAAGATCATCGTGCAGCTGGTCGGCAAGGGCCTGATCGAGGACTTCGCTGACCTGTTCACCCTTACCCGCGACCAACTGCTGACCTTGGACCGCATGGGTGCGAAAAGCGCCGACAACCTCCTGACCGCCATCGACACCGCCAAGAGCAAACCGCTCAACCGGGTCTTCTGCGCCCTCGGCATACTGGGCACCGGACGCTCCATGTCGCTGCGCATCGCCAAGCACTTCGGCTCGATGCAGGCGGTGCGGGACGCCGACGCCGCGGCGCTGGAGCAGGTCGACGGAATCGGCAGCGAGAAGGCTCCGGTCATCGTGGCGGAACTGGCCGAGATCGCCCCCGTGATCGATAAGCTCGTGGCCTCGGGGGTTAACATGACCCAACCCGGCGTCCCCGCTGCTGCCGCTGATGGCGCGCAGGATGGGGAAGAGGAATCCGGGGGAGCAGGAGAAGGGCTGCCGTTGGCCGGGATGACGGTGGTGGTGACCGGGGCGATGAGTGGGCCCCTGGCGGAGTACTCCCGCACCGAGATGAACGAACTGATCGCCCAGGCGGGGGGCCGTGCGTCCTCCAGCGTTTCCCCGCGCACCCACCTGGTCGTCGCAGGCGAGAACGCTGGCAGCAAGTTCGACAAGGCCCGCACTCTCGGCATCAAGACCATCACGCCTGAGGAACTCGCCGAGCGCCTCGCCACCTACCTCACCTGACTTTCCCGGAGCGGCGCGCCTCCTGCGCGCTCGCCTTCACCTGATGCGGGTTCCGCAACGCAAAAGCGCCCCGCTCCTCCGCATGGCGCATGGGAGGAGCGGGGCGCTCGTGTGCGGTTGCTACCGCTGGTCGTTCGGGAGGTCCGGCCGCGGGGTGTGCCGGGCCTTCCAGCCGACTACGGCCGCTAGCGCGGTCGGGAGCAGCGGCAGAGTGATCGCCTCTACCCAGTCGGGCAGGAACGCGATCATCGACGGATCGGCGGCGACCGCCTGTAGGACCGCCATACCAGCGACACCGGACAGGTAGGCGGCCAGGGTCATGGCCTTGACCTTGGTCTCGACCGGGCGGGAGTACGTGGGCTCCGGGTCAGCATGCATGTGCCCCTCCTCAGGGACAGGCCCGCCACCACGGCGGGACGAATCGGTAGACGCCAGCGGTAGAGCTAGCGTTAAGCCAGGGACTTACGAATTGGAAGCGCGGCCCGGACAAAGCAGTCCTTGGCCTCCAGGAGCTTGCGGAGCCCCACCGTCAGCTCCGTCCCGTCTGGCAGCGCGTCGATCATCGACTGGGCCGTATCTGCAGCCGGTTTGGCCACCGCCTGTAGATACGGCGGCAGGTGGTCGTACTCGAAGTAGCGGGCGATGGCAACTGTGGCGGGGTGGCGTCCTGCGACGTTCATGAAATCTCCTCAAGAGATATGACAGCCATATTGCTGTCGTCAGGTAAGCGCGGCCTCCCAGCAGGCGGCGTCCCAGACCAGCGGGTCCGAGCCGGTCGGGATCTTCTTCGCCGCCTTGAACTGCTTGACCTTCTCGATCAGGTCGGTGTCATGCGGGTCGTAGGTCATGTTGTGCAGGTTCGTCGGCTCGTAGCCGCGCGCGAACAGCAGGCCGCGCATGGTCTTCACGTGCCGGTGCTCGTCGCCGACTTTGAGGATGGGCAGGTTCTTCACCAGGGCCTCCGTGGTCTTCGGGGTGGGCTGGACATGCTCGACCGGCGTGGGATCGGCGGACGGCGGACGCGGAGCGCCCTTTTTCACCCAGGCGTACAGCGGGCCGCCAGGGCAGGAGGTGGCGTAGCCGTCCCGATGCCCCTTGATCTCGTTGCCCGCGTTGCCCTTATCGCGCAGGTACTCGATCGCGTCCCGGATGCCATGCAGCAGCAGGTCGTTCGGCTTCGTGAAGCCTGACGAACCGATCAGGGCGAGCACCGCGTAGTGCGCCGTGTTGAGGCCGGGCCCGTTGGCGGCCGGCAGGTGGTACGGGCCGCGGCCAACGAACACCCGCCGATGCGGACAACACACCAACGTGTAGCCCAGATCGATGTACGGCTGTTCGCGCGCCCCCGCCATGTGCTGGGCCTGGATCTCCTTGACCAGCTTGCCGCAAATCTCGTGATCAGCGACGATCTTCGGATCGACGTGCCCGCCCGTGTAATGGACCTTCACGCCCTCTGTGCCGGGGATTCTGGTGTAGGCCGCCGTGGGGGTCTTCGCCCCCCACGAGCGGCGGCTGATGAGCTTGATACTCACGTGTACCGCCCTTCTTGTCGGTCTCCTGGCTGGTCAGCTGCGGGTGAGCTGGATCAGCGCGATCACCGCGCCCGCGAGCGTCACCAGGACGCTGACGATGGCGATGATTTGCCGGGTCCGGTCGGAGAGCTGCGTGGTCGTCACGGCGGTCTTCTCGACCTCGGCCAGTCTGGTTTGGAGCTGTTCGACGTACTTGGCCAGCTCGGCGTGCCGGTCGTCGACCTGCTTGAGCCGCTGGAGGATGAGCGCGGTGGAGCTGTTGGTGCGCTCGAACCCGAGATCGACCGCGCCGCGCAGCTCGGCCAGTGCCAACGCGAGGTTCGGAGTTTCATCCACCATCAGCTCGCCCCGGTCGCGGTGGCGTACTCGCGGCGGGCGGCGGCAACCTCGGCACGCTTACGGGCGAGAGCATGCTTGTCGAACACGGCCGTTGAGCGGATCAGGTCCAGCGGATCCGTTGGTGCCTCTACGATGGCGGCAGCCTCGGCGCCCGCCAGGCCCGCTCGGTTGAGGGCCCTGGTCTTGGCTGCTGCCGAGGATTGCCCGAAGGGCAGAACCCGGACCTTCTGCTTCAGCTCCTCGATCCGTGCCAGCAGTGACCGGCGGGCGTCGTCGATGGTGGGCGCGTTCCACAACGTGACCGGCTCTGACTCGGCCTGTTCAGCGGCGGCTACGGCTGTGGGGGATGCCACGCCCAGTGCGCTGGAGACGGCCAGTTGCCGATCCCGACGTGGGACGGGCAGGAATGGCTGGTGAAGTGCGATGTCGAGCAGCTGGTCAACATCGTCAGGGGGGATGTCGTACTCGGCCGACAGCGACTCCAACAGCTCTGTGGGCATCACCTGGAGGATCTTCACCCCGTCGGGGCGGAGCAGGTCCAGCGCCCAGTAGGTGGTGCCCTCTTCGGCCTGGCACAGCCGCACCTCGGTGATGACCCACTCGGCAACCTGGTCCGCGACGGCAGCCTCGGGCAGAGCGGTCATGTCCGGAAGATCCAAAAGAACACCTCTTTGCCGTAGTTGGTTCGGTTGGTGGCGTCCGGATCGACCTGCCAGTCCACGTCGAAGGAGCTGAAGGTGTTGTTCGACAGGCACCAACGGAAATTCGGTACAGAATCGACGGCGTGCTTCACCCCGGCGACGGGGTTCGGCACGGTCATCAGCGTCGTCGGGTAGTTGATCCGCATGCCGCCGTAGCCGTCCCCGACGGTGAGGCGGCCAGTGAGAATCCCCCAGCGCGGGCCGGCGGAGAGATGGTTCCAGCGGCCAATATGGGTGGTGCGCGGCCCGTACCCGTAATCGGAGAACTCGAAGTAGTTCTCGTCCTCGATGCCCGAGCCGTACCAGCCGACCTTCGTCCCGGAGTCGCGCAGTTCCATGAACCCGCCGTTGGCCTGGGAGGAGCCGCTGTAGCGGTACTTCACCTCGAACAGGGACGCCGACTGCACCAGCGTGAAACGTCGCCCGAAAGAGTCGGCCGACCCGACGATTTCGATGCCCGTGCCGAACGACCCGCCTGCGGTGATGGAGGCTTGGCCGCCGCTGGAGGAGGTGAACCGGATCTCCGGCAGGCTCGCACCAGGCGGGGCGACCTCGATGCGCTGCCCTGAGGAGGCGGTCCGCAGGTAAGCGCCCGTGATGGTGCCACCAGTGATGGTCTTGCCATTGATGGCATCCGCGGCGATCTTCGCCGCCGTGATCGCGTTCGCAGAAATCTTGTCAGCCGTAATCGCGTTCGCAGCGACCTTGTCCGCCTCGATCGCGTTCGCGGCGACATGGCTCGCCTGGATCGCGCCTGCGGCAACCTTGTCCGCCGTGATCGCGTTCGCAGCGATCTTGTCTGCCTCGATCGCCAGCGCTCGGATCAGGCGACCTGTGATCGAGTCGGCGGTGATCTTCGCGTCGCCGGGGATTGTCCCGTCGATGATGTGCTCGGCACCGTCGATCACCTGGCCGATCAGGTCCGCGTCCACCAGCGGCGCAGTGGCGATCACCTTGGGCGAAGTGGCCGCTGACTCGTTCCCGCTGCGGTCGACCGCGGTCAACCACACCGCGCGTGGCTTGCCATACGGCTGATCCGGGATCACCACGACACCAGCCGCCGTCAGATACCCGACCTCGGCCGCGCCCGGCGCGAGCGGGTCCTGCATCCACACGCGGACCCGCTCGAAGTCGATGGGCATCACCACGCCGCCAGCACCCAGGCCGTCCCACGCAACGTGAATCACGCCGAGTCGGGTCGTCAGTGTCGGCGCGGACGGCACCGGAGGAGGCCACGGGTCGTTCGGCACGAGTACGGCGACCGGGGCGCTGAACACGCCCTTCGTGCCGTCGTTGCCGACGGCGCGCACCTTGAACGCATACTCCGAGTCCACGTTTAGCGGGGACACACTCGCCGACACGTCGCCGGACGCGGTCTGCGCCACCAGATACCACAGCCCGCTCCCGGCGTTGGGGCGGGCGTATACCTCGTAGCCGTCGACGTCGAGCGCGACCCCGTTGACGTCCGCCGTTACCGGACCCCATGTCACCACGGCGATGCCCTGCGCGTACCCGGTCGTGTCCAGATATGCGTCCGGTTCCACAATCAGGCCCGGCGGCGGAGCCGGGACACGGCCACTGGAGTCCGGGGCCGGCGTCGTGCCGGAGCCGCCCGACGACACGCCGCCCGCGAGGATGCCAGCGCTTTTGCGGGCAAGTTTGATGTCGTCTTCCAGGAACCGATCGTTGAGCACGAGGTTCCCGGACAGCTTGCCGTCGCCAGCCCGGGACAGCGTGACCTGCCTGATCCGCAGCGGCTCCATTCGCCCGCCGTCGCCCGGCGCGAGCACCTTGTCCCCCGGCGCGTAGTTGGCCCACGGCAGCCACCGCGCCTCGTCGAACACCACCGCTCGGGTGATCTGCACCCGCTCCCCCGACGCGCGGCTCAGAGCGGCCTGTCCAAGCGCGGCGGCCGTCCCCGCGTCGCTCACCCCGCCCTGCTGCTGGTAGGTCTCCCAGCGGCCCCACGGCGACGCGGAGGGATCGTTGGCGATCTCGTGCGTGAACCCGTTCTCGCCAGCGATAAGGATTGCAGTAGATAGATCCTCCAGGGTCGCGTCATCTGGGGCCTGGTCGACGTCGCGGCCGAGCCGCAGGTCGACCAGCGCCGGGCCGGCCGACCGGTCACACGCCATCACGGTGCCTTCGTTGAACACCTCCAGGGCGCGGCCGCGCATCCGCCAGTCGATCACTCCCTGATCACTCAAGTTGAGCAGCAGCGTCAGCAAGTCCACACCCGGATCCAGCGCGATGGTCAGCTTGGTTGCCCACGCCTGGTGGTTGCTGTCGGTGCTGGAGCTAAACTCGGCGGTCATGCCTTCCAGGGCGCCCCGAGCCTTCGCCTCATCGATGAGGGTCCGCAGCACCGCGCCCACCGGGACGGCGTTGAACTGCCGCTTCCCGTCGACCATCCCGGCGGTCGGGTACAGCACCGCCTTCTTGAAGGCCCACGCGTAGCCGGGGCAGGTGTAGCTCCGCTTCCCGGCCTGGTCGGTCACGTCGGAACCGCGCTTGATCCGCAGGAACCGGCCGCCCGGCGGCTCGACCCAGTCCCCACCCGCCAGATACTCCAGCGCGATCTCGCACGGCTGCGCGAGCAGGTCGGCGCCAGGCGCGTGCGACGAGTAGTCCAGCCGCAACGACGACACATCGTTCAGCGGGGCCGCGGCCTCGAACGACAGTGGAAACGGCAGCAGCCCCAGCTTCTTGTCCTCGTTGGGCACATACGCCACCAGCCGCAGCCCGTATCCGGGCAGATCAGCGGGCAGGATCACACTCACCGGCCGCCTCCATTCTCCGACTCGGCCTCGTGGGCGAGCCGGTATCGGTCCATCTCCATGCGGATCGTGGCGCTCCTGACGGGGTCGATCCGGGTCTGATCTCGGATGACCTGCAGCGGGTCCGCGGCGGCCTTGGCCGCGTCGCCAGCGGGGGCCGTCGCCGTGGTGACGACGCCGTACTTCGCCTTGCACGTGGCCAGCTGCTCCGTCACCTGCGCGCGGGCCGTCTCGACGTCGACCAGCGCCGGGGCTGGCATGTCCAGTTCCCCGGCCGCGTGCGCGGGCGCGAGCAGCGGCGCGTGCAGGATCACATCCAGGGCCTCATCGACGGTGGACAGGCCGTACTCGGCGGCCCGGACCTCGACGGCTTCCTTCGGCACGTAGCTGACGAACGCCGTGCTCGGGTCGCCGCCGACCGGCTCGTACGTGATCAGCCATGCGTCCTCGCCGGGATTACTCACCTCGCGGACCTCAGTGATCCGCCACTGCTCAACGGCCATCGCTCCCCCTCACATCCGCCAGGCCCACATGTTGAGCTGCACCGTGAATTGCGTTGGCGTGGCCAGGCTGCTTTCGCTGCTACGGAGCGAGAAGCTGGTGGTCGTCGGGTTCCGCATGTGGAAGGCCAGCCGGTCCGGGATGGGGTTGTCCGCCGTGAACACCACGCGCGGCACCGTCACCATCGTGAACGTCCAGTTCACCGCGTACGACGAGCCGCCCGACAGCGACACCGACCGCATGAGCAGCCCGGCTTCGCCGCCTGTGAACGACCACTTCCCGGCGAACTGGGTCGACGCGGCGGAGAACTTGAAGCGGTTCAGATTCGCGCTGGCGTCGTTGTAGCCGACCTCGAGCTCGTTCGGCTTGAGGAACATGTAACCACCGCCAGCGAGCCCGCTGGTCGGGTTGACGATGTGGACCCGGTAGTCGGTGGCCGCGTGGACCACCTGGCACTGCGCGGTGCCCGTCCCGTCGACGCCCGACGTGGTGACGATGGTCGCCTCACCGGCATACATCGACCCATCCACGTACAGCCGCGCGGGGTTTGTCCCAGTGCCCGGCAGGAACCGGATCTCCGGCTGCGTCGCCCCAGACGGGTTGATCACCAGCCGGTTGCCCGTCAGCCCCGTCGCGAGCTGTCCGACGATGCTGACGGTGCCCGTCGACGAGATCGAAACCGTCTGCGCGCCGCCTGCGTTGAACGCGGCCAGCCCTGCCGCATTGAGCTCCACCCTCGCCGCGTTCGGGTCCCCGGCGACAATCCGCGTGACAAGGGCCAGGACCGCTGCCAGTTTGTCGGCCGTGACCTGGTTGGCCCCGATGTGCCCAGCCTGTATCGCCCCCGCCGCGATCTTGTCGGCGGTGACCGCGTTGGCCGCGATGGCACCCGCCGTGATCGACTCGTTGGCGGCGTCCCCTTCCACGAGCGGCACCGCGGCGATGACCGCGCTCCCGGACGGGGCCGACTCGTTCCCAGCGTGATCCACGGCGGTCAGCCAGAACTCCCGCAGCTCGCCGTACGGCTGGCCGGTGATCACGATCGACCCGGCCGCCTGCAGGTAGCCGACTTCGGCTGCGCCGGGGTTGAGCGGGTCTTGCATCCACACCCGCGTCCGGTGGAAGTCGGCCGGCATCGGTGCCGAGCCGATGCCGAGCCCGTCCCATCCGACGTGGATCACGCCCAGCCGGGCGGACACGACAGGAGCGGTCGGCACCGGCGGCGGAGTGTCGTCGACCTCGATGAGCACGGCGTACTCGTCGGAGAATCGGCCTTTGACGCCCTGCGATGTGGCCCGGACCTTGAAGGCGTACTCCTTGCCCACGATCAGCGGGCTGTAGGTCGCCTTGGTGGTGCCCGGCTCCGTGGTTGCGACGAGGAACCACGGAGCGCCGACGATGTTGTCCCGCATGAACAGCTCATACGAGTCGATGTCGATTGCCTCGCCGTTCACGTCCGCAGTCACCGGCCCCCACGTGGCGGTGACTTGGCCCTGCGCGTGACCGGTCGCGTCCACGTAGGTGATCGGGTTCACGATCAGGCCCGCAGGTTTCGCGGCGGTGCGGCCACGTGGTGACGGTGGCGCGGGCTGCGCGCCGGACCCGCCGGACGCGGTGGAGCCGCCGACGATGCCGGCCGTGCGGCGGGCGAGCCTGATCGACTGCTCAAGGAAACGGTCATTGAGCACGACGTTTCCGCCCACCGTGCCGTTGGCGTCCTTGGTGAGGGTGATCTGCCGGACCCGCAGGGGGGCCAGGGTGCCGCCGCTCGCGGGCGCGATGATTTTGTCTCCGGGCTGGTAATCCCGCCAGGGCAGCCATCGCGCCCCGTGCGGCGTGATCTCCCGGGTGTGCTGCACCCGCTCGCGGGCGGCGCGCAGCAGTGACGACTCGGCGAGAAGGAATGCGGTCCCTTCGTCGCTCACTCCGCCCTGGCCGATGTAGTTCTCCCACCGGCCCCACGGCAGGGCCACGCCAGAGCTGTACGACTTGCGGAAACCGTCGTCGCCGACGACGAGCACGGCGGACGCGGCGTCTTCCAACGTGCCTGTGTCGGGGGCGTCGATCACGTCACGGCCTAGCCGTAGGTCCACGCGTGGCGAGGCCGTCCGGTCGCGGGCCAGCACGCTGTCGGCGTTGTAGACGTGGAGCGTGCGGCCTTCCATGCGGAAGTCGATGACGGACTGCTCAGCGAGGTTGATCAGCGTCGTGAGCGCGTCCAGTCCCGGCTGGTAGTAGATGGTCAGGATCTTCGCCCACGGCTGGTTGTTGCTGTCCTTCTCCGTGTCGAACGTCCAGTCGAGCTTCGGCAGCGCGCCGCGTGCCTGCGCCTCGGCGAGGAACGTCTGCAGGATTGTCCCCGGCGTCGCGCTGAGGAACGCCCTCTTGCCGTCGACCAGCGGCGCGGGCCCTGGGAAGAGCACGACCTTGCGGAGCTGCCAGCCATAGCCGGGCAGCTCGAACGTCTCGACTCCGGCCTTGTCGGTGGCGGCCGTTCCGCGCTTGATCCGCAGGAACCGCGAGTCCGGGGGTTCGGCCCAGATCTGCCCGTCTTCTGACCATTCGATGGCCACCTCGCAGGGCGAGGCGAGCAGATCAGCGCCGATGGCATGACGGCTGTACCGCAGCGTCATCGCGGGCATGTCGTTCAGCGGGTGCCCCGTCTGGAACGCGAGCGGGTGCGGCAGCAGGCCCAGCTTGTCGCCGTTGGGGGCATAGGCGATGAGACGTACGTCGAACACTGGTCCCCCCTCCGACGGTGCCATAGGCATGCGTCGCTCGATAAGACCAATGAGCCGTCTCTGGGACAGTACTTTTCCAAGGCGCAAATCCACCGGCCATGCTGGGCCTCGGTCAACAGGCTCCTCGCGGCCCCCTGGAGTTGTGGTCAGACAGAGAAGCTTTCCGCTCGGCGGAGCGTCTAATTACCGGCAAATGTCCGCCTACTGCCCTGTTTCTCGCGTCCACCATCTCGATACTTGTTAAGTACCTGTACAAGCTGGGCATCTCAGGAGGAAATCATGAGCTTCACAACGCCCGCCTTAGCGAAGTCGGCGATCGTAGCCTTAGCGGCCGCCACCGTCGCGTTAGCCGGGACTCCGGCCTCAGCCTCGACGACCGCCGATCCAGAAACAACCGCCCAGTTCCGCTGCGGCTACTACAGAGACGCGAACGGAAACTGGTACGGGCACTGCGATGCGCCCCCGCGGACCGACGTCATCATCAGAGTGGAGTCGTATACCGGCGATTACGACATGTGCGTCAAGCCGGGTCTGACGAAGCTCGACGCCTTCGCCCATTATGCCTATTACGTCGGCAGACTGTGCTCGGCCGGGTGACGCAAGCCCTCGCGGCTGCTGGGCGGCTCGCCCGGCAGCCGCGACACCGGGAAGGGAGAAGCCGGCTGCATCGGGGCGGATTTTGATTGCGGCGATACCCGGCCCGAGAGATCTGGGATAACGCTCGCAATCTCGCCTTTTGCGCAGACTCTTACGAGCAGAGGTCCTATAGGTAGGAGCGGCGAGCCCGAATCTTGAGAGCTGACTCGCCCGACGTGCCCGACGCCGTGGCGTCGACCAGGACGGCCCGCGAGTGCGGGTCACCCAGCGCCATGGCCGAGATCAGGTGGAGCCAGCGGAACGCCGAACCGGGGCCGGTCGCGTTGATGGTGCCGGTCACGTCCGTGCCGCCGGTCAGGGACCACGTGTCCGTCGTGACGATCGCCGCCCTCAGCCCTCCACAATCGACCAGCAGATGCTGGCCGGCCTGCACCGTGCCCGCGTATGACACTGTCCCGCCGGTCGCCACGTCGCGCAGGGACGGCTGGACGGCTGGGCCTGTGACCCGCAGCACGGAGTCGACGATCGGGCCAGTGCTGCCCGCCAGCGGAGTGACGATCTGGCCCGCGCCCGGCAGTGTCCCCGTCCACGTCGAGTCGACCTCGTCCCGCCAGTACACCCCGGGCACCTTCACCACGGCGGTCAGCCGTGCCATCGCCGCGCCCGCGAAGTACTCCGGTTCCGAGGTCGCCTCCACGGTCACTCCGGCCACGCGGATGATCGACCCTGTCGCCCACTTGAGCATCATGAGCCGGTGCCGCGTGCCGAGCAACGCGCCCAACGCTTCGAGGTTCGTTTCCATCTGCTCGGCCCCGCCGTCCGCGCCGGACGGCGCGTACGGGTAGACGGTGAACGCGAGCCCGAACGTCGTCGCCTCATGGTCCAGACCCAGAACCGGCAGGTCACCCGACCGGCCCGGGACGGACAGGTTGACAGTCCGCACCCCCGGCAACGGCCGCCTTTTAGTGCCCTTCTTCAGCCGCCAACACCCCGCTGGATGGTCAAGGGGAACACCGTCCAGGATGTACGTCGCGGACATCACACCACCCCCATAGCGCTGGCCATCTGCAGGCCGCGGTTGATCGTCTGCGATGACGGCTCAGCCTGCGGGTTGATCGAGGTCAAGTTGATGACCACTCCCCCGCTGCGGCCAGGCCCGCCAACCGCGGCCGCGCCCGGGTTGACCGACGCGGACAGGTCAGGGGCGAACGCCGCGGTGAGCTGTCCGGCGATGCTGCGGGCCGTGCGCAGCACCTCACCGGCCGACGCCTGCATGCCCTGCGCCATGCCGAGCATCGTGAACCCGCCGATCTGCGCGAACACCTTCGATGGGCTAGAGATGCCGAGCGCCTGCCGCACCCAGTCCGGCATGATGCTGGAGAAGAAGCCGTAGATGGCGTTCTTCAGCCAGTCGTACATGCTGACGATGCCGGACCACACGCCGGTCATGACGGCCTGGCCGATGCCGCTCATCACCGCGCCGATGTCTCCGACCGCGCGCACGATCTGGCCCGGCAGGTCAGCGAAGAAGCTGACCAGCGTGCCGCCGATCCACCGGCCGATCCCGGTCACCAGGTCCGGGATGATCGAGTGGCCGATCAGGACGTCGTACAGCCAGCCGAACAGCTGTACGACGCTCTGTACCATCGTTGCCACGACGGTCGAGATGAACTGGAACGCCGGACCCAGCAGTGTCGTCAAGCCCTGCGCGAGCAGCGCGACCAGGCCGACGACCTGCGGCAGCACCGCGCTCGACAACTGCACCAGCGACGGCAGAAGCGGCAGCACAGCCTGGAAGATCTGGATGAAGCCCGTCGCGAGCTGCATCAACACTGGAGCCAGCGCCGCTGCGAGCTCTACCGCTTGCGGCAGGGTTGACGTGCTGAGCTGCACCATCAGCGGCAGAATCGGCGCCACAGCGCGCAGCAGCGTGGAGAACGTCTGGACGAGCTGCAGCAGCGTGGGCGTCAGGTCGAGCAGCGCTTGCATGAGCTGCACGCCGAACAGCACCACGGCCTGCGACAGCAGCGGCAGAATCGGCGTGATCGCCCCGACAACCACGCCAAGGGCCTGCACCAGGACGCCGCCGAGGATTGCCGCGACCTGCCCGACCAGCGGCAGAAGAGGAGCCAGCGCGGGGAGAAGCGCCGACGCGAGCTGCGCCACCAGATCCGCCAGCGGGCCAACCAGCGGCACCACGGCAAGCAAGAGCTGACCGAACGCCGTCGCGATCTGGCCGACGACCGGCTGAAGCCGTACCAGCACCGGCACCAGCGCGCCGGAGATGACCGCAACGGCCTGCACGATCACCGGCATCAACGCCGTGGCGAACACCGCGACGAGCTGCAGCAGCGGCGGCAGAAGCGGCGCCACGGCGGCGACCAGCTGGCCGACGCTCACCAGCAGCAGGGAGACGGCCGGTGTGACCTGCACGACCGCGGACAGCAGCGCCCCGGCAAGAACCTGCACGATCAGTTGCAGGGCGCCCAGGACCGGGCCCAGGAGTTGCGCCCCGACCTGCACCAGCCCGGCGATGAACGGTCCGAGGATCTGCAGAATCGCGCCGACGCCGACGACGAACTGGGCGAGCAGGCCGGAGTTCGCCGCGAGCACCGCTGTGATCGGAGCGAGGAACTGTGCGACCTGGTTGGCGAAGACGCCCATGGCCCCGGCCAGCTGCGACAGCATGGGGACGATGGCCGCGATGATCTGCCGCACCGCCGGGAGGATCGGCACCAGCACCTGCACCAGCGCCGTGGTGAGCTGGGCGATCAGCGGTGAGATCTGCTGGAACATGGCCGCCAGCTGTGGGGCGATCACCTGCGTGAAGATCGTTTGCAGGTTGCCGGCCAGCTGCTTCAGCGGCTCCTCGAACGTGGCCGCTGCGGCCTTCAGCTGCGCCGTGACGGTGCTCGCCATGCTGGCGAACGCCCCTTGGACGCCGTCAGCGGTCGCAGCTGCAGCGATGCCGATCGCGGCGATCCCGCCGACCAGGCCGACGAAGGAAGCGGCGACGCCCACAGCGACCGCGGACGCGGCCACCCCGAGCGACGCGAGTGCCGCGCTGGCCAGCGACGCAGTGAGAGAGATCGCGGCGCCAGTTTTCGCTACCTGGGCTGCCCCTTTGTCGAACCGGCCCGCCATGGTGCGCAGCGCGACGACTGCCCGGCCCAGGCCGGGGGTGAGGTTGTCCCTCAGCGAGATCGTGGCGAACAAGTCGCCGACGTTGAGCGCCACGATCTCACCTCCCGGGAGCGTTCGTTGGCGATGGGGAGGTCAGGAGAGAAGGCCGACCGCTGCGGCGTACTGCAAGCCGCGGTTCATCGACTTGCTGGTCGGTTCGGCCTGCGGATAGTGGTTGTTGATCACCATGTGGATCTGGCGGCCGTCACCGCCGCCGCCGGAGTTCGCCGGCGCGTCGGTGGGCGCCGGGGGCAGCGAGGCGATCTGGGAGGCGGAGATCAGCTGCTGGGGGTGTGCCGAGCGGACCAGAGTGCTGGACATCCTGGTGGCCATGCTCTGCAGGTGCTTCTGCTTGCTCGCCATGCCGTTGATCAAGCCCTGAACGTTCTGGGCGCCGATCTCCGCGAACACCTTCGATGGGCTGGAGATGCCGAAGATGCCCTTCACCAGGTCGACCGCGCCCTTGGCGAGGTTCTTGATCGTGTTGACGAAGGCGTTCCACGCGTTGATGAAGCCGTCCTTGATGCCGTTGACCAGGTCCCGGCCAAGGGTCATCAACTTCTCGAAGGAGCTCTTGATCGTGGTTGCGAAGGTGAGAACGCCTTGCTTGATCGTCTCGAACGCGCCCTTGAAATCGCCGGTCAACAGCTTGGCCAGGGCGGTCACAACGCTGATCACCAACGGGAGGATCGACGTGCTGAGCTGGATCAAGGGCGGCAGGAACGGCGTCACGGCCCCGACCACCTTGGCGAAGATCGTCGCCAGCAGCGTCAGGATGGGCGACAGGGCGTTGATCAGCTGAACCAGCGGCGGTAGCAGCGCCTGAGCCAGCTGGGCAACCACCGGTAGGAGCGGCGTGATGGCGGGCAGGATCGCTGAGAAGGCGGAAAGCAGTGCGCCACCCAGGGCCGCTGCGACCTGCCCGACCAGCGGAATGATCGGTGTAATCGCAGGTAGAAGCTGCGAAGCCAGCGTGCCGACCAGCTCCGCGATGGGCGGCAGCAGCGGCAGCACAGCCGTGATCAGCTGCCCGAAGGCTGTCGCGATCTGCCCGATCACAGGGGTCAGCTGGACGAGCACCGGCTGCAACGCCGCTGTGATCGTTTGAGCGACTTGCGTCAGCACTGGCATGAAGGCCGAAGCCAGGGTGCCCGCGAGTTGCAGAATCGGCGGCAGCAGCGGAATCAGAGCGGCCACGATCCCGGCGAAGCCCGTGAGCAGCTGGGCGATCAGCGGCCCGAGCTGCACCAGGACAGGAGCAAGCTGCGCGGCCAGAGTGGACGCGATCAGTTGAAGCCCGGCCATCAGCGGCCCGCCAACGGATCCGGCGAGCTGCACGAAGGCGGCCAGCAGTGGACCGAGCGCTTGCAGGACACCACCGATCCCCGTGACCAGGGTCGCCAGCAGCCCGGAGTTCTGCGACAGGGCGGCCGACACCGGCGCGAGGAATCCGGCCAGCTGCGACCCGAACTGGCCGAGGCTCCCGGCAAGCTGGGACAGCAGCGGAGCGGCCGCGCCCACGATCCCCTGGATGGCGGGCAGCAGCGGCGTGAGCATCTGCCCCAGACCGGCCGTGAACTGGCCGATCAGCGGGGCGATCTGCCCGAACATGCTGGTCAGTGCCGGGGCGATCTGCGACCCGAACATGCCCTTGAGCTGGCCAGCAGCCGCGATCAGCGGCCCCTGGAACACGCTCGCGACGTCGGCGAGCTGCCCCTTGACCGAGGCGCCCAGGTCGGCGAAGGCCGCCTTCACGGCTGGCGCGGCGGCGGCCGCGGTGATGCCGATCTTGGCGATGGCGAGCGTCGCGCCTGCGAACACCGCCGCAAGGCCGCCGCCCACCGCGACGCCGGCCGCGCCCACCCCGGCCAGCAGCGCACTGCTTTTCGCGCCAGCTGAGGCGAGGGATTGCCCCGACTTGACGACGGAGTTCGACATGCGCGTGGCCGCCATGCCAGCGGCGATCAGGGCGGCCTCGATGCCGGAGGCGTGAACCTTGATCCCCGCTTCGGCCTTGGCCAGCGGGCCCGACATCTTGTCGCGCAGGGACAGGGTCGCGTACAGGTCACCGATCGACAGAGCCACGGTTCACCTCCCCTGGGGTCTGTCCGATGCGAGCAGTAGTGCTTGCATCGGTGTCGCTGGTCAGTCGTGAGCGCGGCCACGCGTACGGCTGGCCGTCTTGTCAGGAGGAGGGGCGAGCTGGCGAGCGAGCCGGGAATCAGCCGTCAGCAGACCGAGAATCCGGGTGCGGAGCCACCGCCAGGTGCGGCCCGTCAGCAGGCCGGGCTCGTCGAGGTCGATCCCGTAGTGGCTGTGAAGATCAGCCTCGATGAGGTCCCAGTGGCTCAGGACGTCTTGCCACGTGAGCGCTGGGCCTGCCGGGGCCGGTTCGTACCACTCGTAGAGCCCCGTGACCGGGTCGTACTCGCCGCCGCCTCGGAGGCGGCCCGGTTCGGGGCCAGGGCTTCCGGGTTGCCACCGGCGTCCCAGTACTTCATCGCGGCGTCGACGTCGACCGCGATCCACAGGAACGCGGTGACGCCGCAGTGCTTGATCCGCGGCCAGGTGACCTTGTCGGCGAGCAGCTGGTCATAGACCGGGCCGAGGCATCGCCTGTAGAGGTCGGTCTCCTGGTCGTCGTCCAGTTCGGCCAGGTCCGTCAGGTCGGTTTCCTGGCCGTTCGCGGCGGCGACACCGGCCTGCATGAGCCTCTGGCACAGCAGGCCGGTTTCCGCGTCCGGCGCTGGGACGGTGTACTCCGTGCCGCCGACCGGCAGCGTGAGCGTGTCGTCGAAGAACTCGTCGAGGGCCTTGAGCTTCGCCACGTTACGCCGCCACCGGGTTCTCGATCTCCAGCGGCTTGCCCTGGCCCAGCAGCTCGACCTCGAACGGCTCCAGGTCCGTCGTCTCGCCGCCGGCGCCCTTGTAGTCGACCGCAGCGCGACCCTCATACGCGTCGGGGCTGCCATCGCGCCTGTACCAGCGGCAATGCACGTTCGCGCCAGGGCCAACGACGTGACCGGCCTTGCGCAGGAACTCCTGCCCCGGGTCAGGGACAAACGCCACGGCGTCGGCGTCCCGCTTACGGTTGCCGTTGAGGGTCAGGGTCCAACCGCGCTGGGTGACGACCTGGGAAGCCCAGCCGTCGCCGTCGAAGTCGCTGTCGTCCTCCGTCTCCGTGTCGATCTCCTCGGCGAACTCCGTCAGACCCCGGACGGGCGTCCAGGTCGGCGTGGCGGTGGTGCCGGTGTTGATCTCGACGGTCCAGTCCTTAGCGAGCAGGCTGCGCAGCGTCATCTCATCTCCTTGTGAGCGCATGCCGAAGCCGCCAGCGCAATTGCTAGCGGCAGATGAAAAAGGGGAGGGTCAGTCCCGGTAGGTGGAAGGCCGGACGCATAGCAGCTCGTAGCTGTCGGCCCGCTCCACCCGGCCCGAGCCGTCCCGCGTGTGCGGGGCGATGATGCGCCGTTGAGCCAGCAGCACGAACACGCCGGTGGAAAGTCGGCGGTTACTCAGGCCGTGCACCGCGTTGAACACGGCGTCGGCCAGGTCGTCGGCCACGCGCGGGTCAGGGCCGCCCCGCATCCGGAACTGCACCAACACCGAGGAGTCGGTCTGCTCGACGTCGTCGCCGGCCTGGCCGAGGCCGTACGTCGCGAGGGAAATGGCCAGGTCCGGCGAGGTCGGCAGGCCGCCGAGCGTGATGGCGGTCTGGTTGGCGGTGTAGATGCCGTCCGGGTTCCAGTCCCCCGCGCCAGCGTCCTCCAGCAGCTGGCCGAGACCCGCGAGCAGCAGCCGTGTCCACCCCTGCGGCGGCATCACTTGAACAGCTCCTTGAGCTGCTGGGCGATCATCGCCTTCACGGCGGCGGCTTCCTCTTCGAGCGCCGTCTCCAGGTACTTCGCTTCACGGCCGGGTGCGTGCTTCCAGTCGAGGTTTTCGTGCTGAGCCACCGCGTACGGCTGGCTGTAGCTGATGGAGGCCCGCATGTCGTTGTGGTCGACCGCCGTGTCACCTGAGTTCTGCAGGTGACCCTCCTGCAGCGGCACCCGCATGTTCGACACTTGCAGGACGTGCAGCGCTGCGTCCTTGAGCACCCGGGCGGCCACCGTCTTGGTCTCCTCGTTGAAGGCCGCCGGGTTGAGGTGCATGTTCAGCTTGACGTCGATGCCGTCTTTCACTTCAGCGCCACCTCCACGTGATCGGGTGTGGGCAGGCCGCCTCCGTCGCGGACGAGAGACGTGATGGCTGTGGTCGACCGGCCGTTGACTGTGACCCGGCTGCCGGGCGGGCACACGACGCCGGGCTTGAAGTACACCGTCGTGTCGGACACGATCTCCAAGCCGTTGGCGTCGCGGACGAGCTGCCGCTTGTCGTCGGCCAGGCACGACTCCGTCACCGGGGGGCCGTACACCGGCCCGTACGCGCCTTCTCCGACCAGCGGCTCAACGATCGCCGTGTGTCGGAACATGAAGTCCGGGATGGCGGTCACCAGGTCATCACCGCAATCAGGAATCCGGCCTGCAGCAGGATCGACACGGCATCCTGTGCATATCGGGGCGCCTCGCCGGTCGCGGTGTCCACCCGCGCGAGGCGGACGGACCCCATCGACACGTCCTTGAAAGCGGACGCGGTGCCGAACTCGTCGCCCACCGCCAACGTCCACGCAGCCTGCGCGCAGGTCGCCCGGGTGATGGCGTCCCTGAGCACCGGGTCCAGGGCGATGCCCTGCTTGTCGGTCTCGTAGATCGCGTTGGACAGGAGTTCGTCGACCCGCTCCGACGCCCGCGCGAGCCGCCGGTTGATGTCGGCCGGGCCCGACTGCCCGGTGTAGTCGGTGTAGTCCTGCGCCGTGGCGTAGGTCGGCATGGCTACCCCGCAGGCAGTTCGAGGACCTGGACCGTCACCCCGGCCGGGTCCGAGTAGTCCAGGTAAACCTTGCCGTCCACCTGGTTGTAGATCGCGGGCAGCGCCGGGATCAGCACGTCGCCCGTGTTCGCGGGGATGGTGTACGGCACGTCGGGGAGCGGCTGCCCCTCAACCTCGCCGGGGATCTGCACCGTGACCGTCCGAGGGGCGGCGTTGGTGTTCTTCACGCGGATCATGCGCCTGCCGTTGTTGACGAACGCGTGCCCGTCCGCAGCCGCAGGCGTGGGCAGCGCAGCCGCCAGGTTGTGACCGCCGCGGTTGATCTTCGTGACTGGCAGGTCGGTTCTAGGCATCGTCGTCCTCCTCCTGGCCGAACTCCTTCACCAGAGAGGCTTTGCTGAGGGCGCGAGCGTCCTTCTCGGCCATGCCCCTGGAGATCGCGTACTCAATCCATGCGGCCCTGTTGTCGGTGTCGAGCGGGCGCGACGGCCGGGCCGTGGCGACGGTATCCGGCGCAGCCTCCGTCACCGGCTCGTCCGGGGCGTCGATCAGCAGCCAGTTCGGCAAAGCCTCCAGCCGGGCCGACCGCTGCGGCGTCTCATAGATGCCGCCGTTGTTGCTATTGCGATACACGTACACGCGCGCCGCCCTACGGGTTCACTCGGAAGTCGACCTGCACGATCACCTCGGCCGGGCTACCGGCCGGAGCGGCGGTGACCACCGACAGGGTGTCGCCAGCGGCGAACGTGGCGTTCTGCAGATGCGTCCAGCCCGTCCACGAGTCGGTGTCGGTGGCCAGGTTCTCCGCGAGCAGGTTGCCGCCGTTGCGCTGCGCGTTCACGGTGCCGCCCGTCCCGCCTGCCCGGTAGGCGCGCACGGCGATGGCCGTGCACGCGACCGGGAACCTGGTCACCATGTAGGTGCCGGCCTTGCCCGCGGGGACGCGGTACTCCTTGGTGAAGGTGCGGACGGCGGACAGGTCGACGTCGCCTGCCTTGCCGTCCACGCTGTTGACCTTGTGGCCCATCGCTGCCCCCTCCTGAGGCTGGGAGATGGAAGGCCCGCCCGTGGTGCGGGCGGGCCCGAGAGAAGTTGCAATCTAAAGTGCTTGCGTTAGACGACGTCGGCATCCTTGATCAGGACGGCGCGGTTCTCGTCGAGGGTCTTGGTTCCGTACAGGCAGTCGATCGACACCACGTCTTGCTTCTTGTCGATGTCGTAATCCATGACCACCCTCAAGCCGAAACCCTTATAGCTTGCGACAGCGGCGTTGGCGGCGCCCTGCGGGAGCACGAGAGGGCGGGTCACGAGAGCGAACGCCGTCCGGTGGAAAGCCACGCCGACCTCGGACTTGCTGTTGCCGGTGGTCTGCGCGGGGACCTTGATGTTCTGGGTCTGGTAAGGGTCGTAGCCGAAGATCCTTCTGCCAAGGGACGCCTCACGCAGACCGTCCGTGTCTCCCCTGGCGTCGGCCCTGTTGAACAGGTCGTCGCCGAGCCACAGCGCCTCAGTCTCCGGGCCGCACACCAGGTAACGGTCAGCGCTGGGCACGTTGCGCTGGTTCAACACCCTGCGCGCGTCGATCGCTACGCGCGGGTTGCCGTACGCGTAGACGTTCTTGCCGACCGGGTTCGCCGGGTGCTGCACGTTCGCGACGCCGACCTCCTGCAGGACGTCGTCACGCAGCGCCAAGATGTCCCTGTCGATCTTCTGCGCGATGGCTTCCATCGCAGGGCCGAGGAGCTGCACGCCGAAGTCCTCGATCTTCAACGTGAGCTCTTCCGTGGTGACGGCGAAGCTGACGTCCGCGAAGTGGTTCAGGCGGACCGGGATGCTGGTTTCCTGCGCGTTCTGGATCTGGATACCGTTCGCGCGGACGTACTCGTTGGCCTGGAAAACCGCCGGCTTGCGGACGTTCACGGTGTCGCCGATGCGCGCCGCGAACTCTTCCTCATAGTCACGGTGGACGAGCTGCGCCATCACCGTCGTTTCATAGAGGGTGGCCAGCGCAGCGCGGGCGATCACGGACGGGGTCAGAAACGTGTTAGCCATGTGGGCCTACTCCTTGGGGTTGGACTTCTGGCGGCGCCGTTGCGCACGGAAGTCGTCGGTGGTCATCTGTTCGGGATCGCTGGATCGGCCACCGGGCCCACCGGTGAACTCCCCTCCGCTCCTTGCGGGCGGCCCGCTCAGCGAGGCCGCCTTGAACTTCGGGTTGTCCTCGACTGCCTGCTGAATCCGCTCGCCCAGAGCGGTGCCGAAGTCGTCGGCGTTCGGGTCGAGGTCCTTGATGCTGCGCAGGAAGCTCCGGCTGTCGAGCAGCGCGTCGCCGTCCGCGCCCTGCTTAAGCGCGGTGCGGTGCACGCCCAGCTCGACGAGCGCCCGGCGGTGCAGCTCCCGTTCGCTATCGCGCTCCTTCGCCGTGCTGTCCCGCTCGCTGGTGAGGCGGTCGATCATCTCCTTCGGATCGACCGGCTTCTCCTCCTCGGCGACGAGACCGAGGGCCTTACCGATCTGCTGGGCCAGCTCAGCCTTCGCCGCCGCCGCGACCTCTTCAGGGGACGGCCCGTCCTGCTGCTCGGTCTCCTTCTCCTGGAGCTGCTGGCGGTACTTCACTGCGTCGTTGCGTGCCCGCCGCAGTTCGGCCTGCGCCCACGCGGGAAGGTCGTTGATCTTTCTCGCGTCCGGCTTGGCCTTGTCCTCCTCGACGGCCGGGGCCTGCTCCGGGGCGGTGTCGTTCACCGCTTCCGACGCAGGGGTGTCCTGGCCGGCCTGATCGGCGGTGGAGGCGACCTCGATCTGCTCGTCTGCCATGAGCTGACTCCTTGCGAATCGGTGATGTGCCGCCCGACCTGCGGGCTGTCGCACGCCGCCCGGCCTGCGGGCGGGCATGAAAAAGGCGCACCTGATGGGGTGCGCCCTGGAAGAGACGGGCCCGCGCCGGGCGGGCCTGCCAATGTGATCTAGTGGACGATGTTCGGGTTATCGCCTGGGTCGACTGAAGGCACAGGCGGCGGATCACCCGAGACTACGGGGGCGGGCACCAGCGCCAACGCACACAGGAAGACAGCGATGGGATCCGTGTCTCCCTTGGGCTGATACCACGGCCCGGTCGGCGTGAGCGGCTGAGGGTTCCGAACGAGGTCCTGCATAACGCCCGCGGTTTCCCTGTCCGCGGTCCAGGTCTCGCCATCGTGGTCAACCCACCGGTCGGGCACGATCCGTGACTCAACACGCCAGCTCATAGCACCGCCAAGATCCCGAAGGTGAACGCCTGCAGCTCATCCGTGTGATCAAACCGGATATTGCTACGGCCGTACAAATCCTGCAGGCCGACCTGGAACACCTCGCTGTACCCGCTGGCCGGATCGGGATGACCCTCAGGTACGTACGCCTTGCCTGCGTAGGCGTTCGCCCACTGGTCTTCGTAGGTGTACTCCCTGCCGGGCGAGTAGTACTTGTAGATGTCGTGCATGTCGCGCTGCCGCTCAAGCACGCCAGCACGATTCGTGGCACGCCGACGCACGAACGTGTATTCCAGTTCTCGAAGCCCTGAAATGTACCTCTCCATGCGGTGACCCATCTCGTGCACAGTGGTTTCGCGGCTCTGGTCCGCGAAAGCGCCGTCGTATCGACGCGGCTTGGTCGGCAAAGCCATCACGTCGTCGATGTAGTCGAAGTACGCCCGTTCGGAGCCGACCACCCGGAGCGGTGCCGGGGCATCTCGATCTACCCGGTCGTGCCAGTCGGCAGGGAAGTGCTGCGCCGCCTCGGCGAGTAGCTTGTCCCAGTCGTCGGGCGCTTTGTAGACCCGAGACGACGAGATGACGCTGCTTGGCCGGGCCTTTTCCGCGTTGATCTTTCCACCCATCGGACGCAGATCCGCCAGCAGATCTTGGATTATCTGCTTTTCCCGTCGCGCCACGGCCTGATGCTCCTGCGTGCGCTGATACCCGGTCGCTTTCTGCTCGCGCTCCCGGAGACGCCGCAGTTGAGGGTCCCGGTCGAAGGCATCACGCACGTCATCGAGTAACGCGCGACCGGCCGCCAGGACCGTATCAAGGTGCTCCTCGTACTTCCTTGACGGGCGGCGCTGCCCGCTGGGGTCCGTGATGTAGCCCTGGTTGCCGCGGCCCTTGCGATCAGCAATCCACGCCGCATGGTTCGACGGCAGCGCGGCCTTGGCGTCGTCGATCGCTGTGCGCGCCCGATGGGACACCACCGGACGAGGCGGGTCCTCGGCCTGCCTCGCCCTGGCCGGCTGCGGATCTCGCGAGGGAGTCCTGTCCGGCTTTGGAGGTCTCAGGGACGGATGAAGGTCCGGCGGCGTCGTCTCATCGGGGCGGACCCGCTCACGAGACCTCTGCCGCAGCAGCCCCGTCTTGTCCAGGTGCTCCTTCATCTGCGCTTGGTACGCCTTGGCGTGCTGCTCCGCGACCTTCTTCTCCGGGCTGCCCGCCGGGGCCGCCGCCGCGCGCCGCTTCCACCCTCGGATCTGCCGTTCGAGGTACCGCTGTTGCTGCGTGTCCTCGTACGTCCCCTTTGCTTCCACTTTCGGCGGCGGCTTCGTCATCCCCGGCAGGTACACGCCGAATGTGTGCTTGCAGTTCGGATGTTGCAGGCCCGCCGCCCGCGCCTGGGCGACGGTGCCCGCGACGTGCACGGTCATGGGCTCGCCGGTCAGGACGTTCTTCTCCTGCCGGTCGCCGGCCGCGCCCGACTGGGTGAGCACCTTGCCTTCCCACGGGTCGCACAGCGGGCACGTGTACGGCGCCCGCGACACCATTACCAGGTCACGGCCGTTCTCCCGCAGCGTCGCCAGGTGCCCCTCGTTCGCCGCCCGCGCCATCGCCGTTCGGGCTGCCATCTCCGCGTAGCTGGAGATGGACCAGTTGCGGTTCTTGCCGTCGAAGAATGTGATGCCCTTGGCGGCGAACTTCTGCAGCGCCCGGGTCGTCGCCTGCTCGCGCGTCATCGCGCCGGTCAACGCCAGCGGCGTCGTCTCTGCGATCACCTGCCGGTAGATGTCGTTGACCTGCCGCAACGCCCCCGTGGTGAGGGGAGGCAGCAGCTCCAGCGCATCCTTCAGCAGCTCGGCGAGGCCCTTGCCGGGGCTGATGCCCTGGTCCTCACCCAGCTGCTCCAGTTCCTCGCTGGCCCGCACGAAGCCGTCCTGCCACGCCTTCGTGACACCGTCCTCGATTGCCTGCGCTGCGAGCGCTTCCAAGTCCTTGAGGATCTTCTCGGCCTGCAAGCCAAGCGCCTGGATCTCGGCGAGCCGGGCGCTCGCCTGCTGCGGCGCGTCCCTGCCCTTGGCCAGCGCCTTGGCGATGACCTCGAACAGGTGCTCCTCAGCCTCGGCATACCTGTAGGAGATCGCGGCGGCGAGCGCGATACGCTGGCCCACCTCCTCCATCAGGTCAGCCATCGAGGTCGTCATCCTGGCCAGGGAGGATCTGGTCATTGAACGTCTCGGGGTCCCGGACGTTCAGGCCCATCTCGTCCCGTAGCCGCTTCATCTCCGCGCTCACCTGGTCGTCGTCCCAGTCCGGGTGCACCATGCGGATCCGGGTGTCGATGGACGCGGCCTGCGCCCTGTTCAGCAGCTCAACGGTGCGGGCCACGGCCTCGGTCTCCAGGAACACGCCATCAGGCCACTCGATCTGAGGGCGCTCGGCCGTGACCTTCGACTTGTAGATGTAGTGGTCCACGTGCAGCAGGCAGTCGCCCAGCCAGGCCAGGGCGGGCGTCCAGTAGCCGACCTTCCGGCCCCGAGTGGTGAGGGACTGCCGCTCACGGGAGTGAATCTCCGTCGCGGTCGCCTCCACGCCTTCCCCGGCCTCGCCGAAGGATTGCACCGAGTATCCGGCGCCGCGAAGGATCTGCGCGACCAGGCTTTTCGCGGTCTGCTGGTGCTCGGCCACGCGGATATCGAACTGGCTGACGGTGATCATGTTGCCGCCGCCGTTCGCCGGCGGCAGCATCCCGAGCCCGCTGTAAATCTCCCGGTCCGGGTCCCAGTACGAGCCCTTGCCGCGGCCGGTGTTCTGCAGGTACACCTCGGGCACGATGATCCGCGCCTTGCCGAGCCGCAGGTCCCGCATCCAGGACGTCCAGGTCTCGTCCAAAGCGTCCATCAGCGGCTCAACCCCGGCGTAGTCGGAGCGGCCCAGCGCCGTCCCGCGCAGCGTCCGGTGCGGGCGCATGTTCGGCACGTAGTAAACGAGCAAGCCCTTTTGATAGCCGGAATCGAACCCCCCGTCCGCGTCGACCATCTGCGCGAACCCGGCGGTCGCGGGGTGCTCCTCCAGCGGCACCGGGTGGCCCAGCCGTGCATCGTCGCCCTGATAGAGCCCGTGGTAGACACGGCCCCGCTCGTGCCGTTCCAGGTGCCGCCAGACCACCTTCTGGTCCTCACCCACGACCCGCCAGAACGTCACCGCCGACAGCCTGCCCGAGTGGAACTCCGGCACCGCAGTGTCGGCCGGGACCGAGTCGACCACCGGATAGTCAGCCATCTCGGTGTCCCAACCCACGCGCAGGTAGACGCCGCCGTAGGCGCTGTCCAGTTCGCCGGCCTCCAGCAGCCCGGCGTAGACGCTGCCTTCGTTCACGATCTGGTCGAGCCGCTTCTGCGTCTTCTTCCCCGCCGCGCGCAGCGTCGGCGGCTCCGAGAACAGCAGATCCGCGCTCTTGGCCGCGATGTCCGCCGCCAGCGGGACGTGCAGCTTCGTCGACCTCGACTGTCCGGCCGGGATCGCGCTGCCCCAGAACCAGCGGGCGACGCGGCCGACAGCGCCGCCAGCGAACTGCAGCGGCCTGTCCCAGCCCTTCAGGTCGAGGCCCAAGCCAGGCGTGACCGCCCCGTTGCCGTACACCTCGGCGAGCCGATCAGGATCACCGCTGTACCAGGCCCCATGCTGCCGGTACAGGCGCATCTCAGCACGCATGTGCGGGGGCGGCCACTCCTGGTCTTCGGTTGGGAGCGGCATCACACCACCTCTCGTTTACGGTCGTTCATCAGGTGATGGGGATTGATCCGCAGGGGATCACGGGCCGTTCGACGGCACCGGTCACGCGGACCCACATCAGGTACGTGCCGTCCGGCAGCACCACCGACGAGCCAGGACCGATGAGAATGCGCACCCGCGCGCCCTCCGCGGTGGCGTTGGCCCACTCGGCAGTGCGCCAGTCAGTCTCGATCGGCTCGGCACCAAGGTTCGTAAAGGCGACCTCCACCACCTCCGACCCGGAGGCGCCCTTGATGACGGAGTAGACGTACGGGCGGCTGAGAGACGAGATCGGTTCCACGGCGGAGCCCTCCTACCACGTTGTCGGGGGATCGGCAGACCACGAGGTGTGCGGCGAAGAGGCGTACCACTCCACGACAGGCGGCGACGCTGCCCATACGGTGAAGGGAGCGCTGGCCCGCAACGGCGGCGTCTGCCGCAGCGCCACCCGAGCGGTGTCCGTTTCGATGGCTGGGCTGAGCACCTGCCGCTTCATCGCCGACACCGCGAATGCGACGTCGGCAGTGCTGGCACGTGACAGTTGCGCGGCCCGCGCGAAGGTGACCGGCCGCGACTGGCCGATGTCCTGCGCCAGCGCGAGCGAGCGGATCTTTACGGCACGAAACGGCTGCGCCTGGCCGAGTTCGGTGACACGGGACACCTGCGCCTGGTCGCGCAGCACGGCTGCGGTATCGCTCTCGGTGGCCAAGCCCACAAGGCGGACCTTGCTTCCGGCGAGCTGCAGTGCCGTGTCTGAGGCGCTGGCGCGTAGCAGCACACCGTGCTTGACGGACTGCAGCGGACGCACGTGCTCGGTGTCGATCGCCAGCGCAACCTTCTTGATCTTGACGGCCGTCAGTGGCCGGGCCGTGCCGCTCTCCCCTGCCCGGACGGCTGATGCGGCGCGCACTTTGCCGAAAGGCCGCGCCTCGTCCGTCTCGAACAGGATGGGCAGGCTTGTGCCGGGTCGGGTGCGCACCTGGACGGGCCGGTTCGGATAGCCGCGCCCTGCTCTGGCCATGGGCGTCCTCGCCTACCGGGTCGCGGCTCGATGCCGCGCCCCTGTCGGGATGGAGGTTCGGGAACGCATGGCGGCGCCGAAATTGATCGGGCCGAGCTTGGCCGAACCGAGAGCGACGCCGTCCATGTGCCAGTGGTCACCTGCCGCGCCGTGGAACAGGTGGAACTCCGCATCGGTGGGCTTTCCGCCAGGCCAGGTCCTGGTGGCGGAGATCGCGGTGGCGGTGTGCGTCGTCGAGTCCGGCGTGTGGTACGTCCACACCTCGACGGTGCCGGTTCCTGCGCTGTTGATCGTGTAGCGGAGCTCGACTCGTATCCACGTGTTGATCGGCAGCGCCGTCGCGATGGTGGCCACCTCCGCGTCGGCGTTTCCGGCGTAGATCCGGAGAATTCCGTCGCTGAACAGCCAGGCTTTTGAGATCACGCCGCCGGCCGGGCCGAGCAGCGCGAAGAGGCCCGCTGTCGAGGTCCACGGGCCGACCTGCCGCAGATAGAAGCGGGTGCACAGGACGTCGCCGGGCTGGGTGACGTACTGCCAGTCGATGTGTGTGTCGGCCCCAGGATTGGGGTTGCGGGCAGATAGGCCGCTGCTGGCGAAGAACTGCGCGCTGCTGTATTCGGGCGTCCCCACCACGTTGTTGAACGGGTCACCGCCTGCAGTCGAGTTCTCCGTTGTGATCGTCGTGCCTGCGGGTCCGACGTCGAACGTGTTGCTCCACACGGCGGGGGTGTCGTTGAAGATCAGCTGATCGATGAACGCGGCATCCTCGCCGTCGCTCTGCTCGCTGTCCTTGCTGTAACGGAAGGTCACCTGTGTTACGCCCGCCATCGACAGGCGGCCGGAATACATCCAGGGCACGTCGCCAGACATGCGCAGCACCGTGGTGTCGCCGAAGTCGACGTCGAAGGTGTCGTAGCCCTCCTCGCTGCTCATGCGATACCAGAACTCGACCGTCGCCGCCCCGGCCGGCACCTGCACGACGACCTCGGATACCTGGTCGTCCGTGATGACGGCGCTGCGGTAGCAGGAGCCGCCCTGGAGTGGCTGGTCGTTCGTGCGTATCCAGTCGCCTGTGATGGACACGGCGAAGCTGTCGTCTTCAAAGTCCTCGAGGATGACGGCCACGCCCCGTGCCTCCGATCGTTCAGGCCCGCTCGACCCAGAAGGTCGCCGCGATGGTGACCGCCGCCGGATACCGGGCGCGCAGCACGAACCCCGTGCCGGGCCCGCAGTCGGGGCTGTCGCCCAGCGGCAGGTCGTAGATCACAAGACCGCCATTCGGGGTCAGTGGATAGGAGTCGATAGGGGCCAAGACGGTGGGCTCGTTCCCCGCCGTCCACGCCGCCCCGGCCAAGAACCCTGGCGGAATCACCCGCCCGTACAACTGCTGCGGCGTCACCGCAGTGGATGCGGCGCCCCCGCCGGGCGCGTTGGTGGCGAACGTGGCGTTGCACAGCTCGATGTCGCCGGGCACTCCGGAGGCGTTGACGCCGTACAGGCCGACCCTGATCTTCTTCAATTCCAACCCGAACGAGGTCGGAGCCAGAACGCCCAGGACACTGCGGGCCGTAGATGCCGTCAACGACACCCCCGCTGGCGTGATCACGGAGTAGCCAGTCTTCGCCATGTCACACCGCCCGGTAGAAGCCGCTGGCGTCGATCTGGACGACGACGGTGGTCCCGTCCGGCGTGAGCGAGAAGTCGTGCGCCGTCAGCGGGATGACCGCAGTGTCCGGCGACCCGGTCGCCGGGCGGTAACAGAGGATGATCTTGGCCCACGGGCCGCCCGCCGCCTGCACGGAAGTGAAGGTCTGGTCCGGGATGTCGAGCGGCATCGCGTCGTTCGCCAAATCGGGGAGCACGTCGTTGAGGTCGGAGCTGGCCAGCACCTTGCGGGCGTAGCCGGCGTTCGTCGCCTCATCGGTGGTGCCAGCCAGAACAGCGTCCAGGGTGGTCTTGTCGCGCAGGACGGCATCCGACTCAATGCCCGTGGCGGCCAGCGCCACCATGAGCAGGCTGCTGGTGGCAGGGTCGCCGACGCGGACGCGGTGATACAACTCGGCAACGCGGCCCTTGGCCGCGTTGAAAACGAAGTCGGCCACTAGGCCCTCCCTCAGATCTGGTTGATCAGGTCCAGCAGTGCGTCCCGGCCTCCGTGCCGCCCCTCAACGACAGGGAAGGCCGGGACGCGCCGGGGCTCGACGCGCACCCGTGGGTGCGTCGAGCGGCCCACGCTGAGGCTGTGGGCGTCGTTAGCGCGAGCGTTAGTGCTTGCGCCAGTAGTCGGGTACGCGCTCCATCAGCGGCATCCAGGCCGCCTGGGTGGTGTGCAGGATGTACCGTCCGGCGTCGATGGAGTGGTCGTCGACCTTCACCGGGGCGTCGTCGCCTTTCTCGGCTTTCCGGTCATCCCAGGAGTAGGAGCCGACCTCACCGAGCCAGCCGTGGCAGGAGCGATGCACCCTCAACTGATCGGCGGCGATCAAGTTGCTGACGGTGCGGATCCCGTCCAAGACTGCGTTGTCGCCGAGCTGCGGCAACAGTCCGTCGTGGTGGAGCTGGGTGACGAACGAGGCCGCGGACGGGTCGACGATGATCCAGTCAGGCCGCAGCCCCATCGTGCCGGGCCCGTACGTGTCCGGCACGCCGTCCAACCATTCGCTGATCTTCGCCGAATACTCCGCGTCGGTCAGCTGCCGGCGTTCGAGGCGGGAGTCCCATCGCCACTCGCTGGCCAGGTAGACGCGCCGCTGCCCGTCCGCGTCCGGGACGGACACCCCGGCGAGCAGGGCAGAGAAAGGATTGACCGTGCCGTAGTCGATGCCGACGCCCAGCCACCGTTCCATGAGCGGCAGCTCGTCCACGATGTGCCGGTCCGGGTCCCACATGTCGAAGATCGCGCCTTCGGCCATGCACCACTCACCCAGCACGTACCTGCGGTACCACAACCCGGTGTACTCGGCCTTCAAATTGGCCACGTACACCGGATCGAGCGACGGATTGTCGTCCAAGGTGAAGTGCCACCAGCGCAGATCCAACTCGTGGGACCTGAGCAGGAACCGTTTGCGCAGCCAATGGTTGGGCGCGTCCGGATTCGTAGTCGCGAAGATCATCGCACCCGGCACCGAGCAGCGGGCCAACAGCTGATCCCAGAACGCCTCAGGAATCAGCGTCGCCTCATCCACGTACGCACCCGCGCAGGTGAGACCCCTCAGCCGGGACTCCGAGCGGACGTCGTTCGCACTGATGATCTCAACGCGGCGGCCGAGGATGTTGGCGGTGACCGCGCCGCGCGTGTAGAAGATCCGCCGCGCCACCGGACCCGTCAACGACGGGTCCATCAGCGGCTCGAACACGTTTCGCGCAATCGTGTCGCTCGTCTTGCCCACGACCACCAGGTGGCCACCGCGCGGCGCCTGCGCCACGTAGATCAAGAACCGCAGCAGGGAAGCGATGGTCTTGCCCGATCGCACGCTGCCCGTCCATAGGTTGATCCGCGCCGTGGACTCCGCGATGCTGCGCTCCTGCATCGGCGACAGCGTGACAACCGCCAAGCTCACGGGCTGTCCTCGCCAGCCTCGATGGCGTCGACGACCTCGACCGTCACCTCGTCCTGGCCGTGCCGGGACTGAAGGTTCGCGAACAGGCTGCCCAGCAGGCTGGCGATGTCGCTGTTCTCCGACCCGTTCCGGTTGATCAGGTCCAGGCCCAGCAGCGAGCACCGGCGGGCGATCAGCTTCTCGACCTGGTCGACGGCCTTGACATCGCCGGATAGCGCCTTGGCCCAGAGACTCGCCATGAGCCGGTCCAGCCGGTCGATCTCCATCTGCAGGAGGTGCTCGCTGGCCAGGTGTTCGGCCTTGGCGGCCTTCTGCATCGAGCGGGTGATGTCCTTGGTGACGGCCGCGGACGAGGAGTAGCCAAGGTTCTCAGCGATGATCGTGGGGCTGATGCCCGCGATCCGCATCTGCACCGCCTTGGCGCGGCGCTCGGCGACGACGGTGGCCGACGCTCGCTTCTTACTGGAAACCATGAGGGGACCCCCGTCCGAGGAGTGGAAACGATCAGTGAGCGCGGGTCAGGTGTCGCTGTCGCGCCAGACGTGAAGGACGAGCTGGCCGCCCTTCACTACCGGCCCGAGCCGCATGTCAGGGCCGACCAGGTGTTCGGCGTCGTCGTCCACGAGCACCCCGGCATCCGTCATCGCGCCGTCGACCGCAGCCTTGGCCGAGGGGTACCAGTTGCCCGGGTCGCGCCTGCGCCTGTCGGTTGGCCGGAGCTCGCCGACGACGTACACCCGCTCAAGCCGGGGCATGCCGATCGCCCTGGAGGCTCTGTGACCGGCGCGGCGCAGCAGCTTCGTGAGCCGGGCCTTGGCCATCGGGTGGAGCCGCTGATTGCTGTTCAGCAGCTCCATGCCGGGCGGCAGCTCGATCGTCCAGTCCGGGGGCGGGTGCTCGTCGAACCACATCGGACACCCCCTCGTTACTGGGCTGAGGCGAACGCCCCGATCACCGCCCACGAATGCCACCGGAACAGGACCTCGGGCGCGTGCCACCCGGCGTCGGCCATGGCCTGCATCGTCGTCTGCTGCGGGTACGGCCGGAGCACGCCGCGCAGCGCGCGGGCCTTCGCCCGGATCGCCGCGTCCGAGATGCCGCGCGCCCCCTTGTAGTCGTGCGCGACGTCGGTGCCGATCTCCGCCCACCGCGAGTCGATCGCGCGGATCTTCTCCGCGACGATCAGGGCGCCGGTCTCCGCCGAGCACACCCGCGCGAGCCGCAGCGCCGTCACGCGCTCCTCACGCGGCAGAAACTGCAGCGTGAACAGGCACAACGTCAGGTCAGCGTCCACGTGCACCAGCGGCCCCTCCTGGATGCGGGTCGCGCTCAGGATGACGTCGTGCTCACCGCCGACCTGCTTCAGCTCGATCGCGGCCTGGTCGAGCATCGCGGGCTGCTCGTCGTACAGCGCGAACCGGATGCCCCGGCCCGGGTGCCGCTGCAGGATGCGCCGCGCCGACGCGCCCGTCGACGCGCCGAGGTCCGCGACCAGGCCGCCGGCCGGGACGAGCCAGTCGGTCGTCTCGGCCACGAGGTCCTGGATGACGTCGTAGTGCGGCACGCTGGCGCGTACGTGGTCGTCGAACACCTCGACCACGTCGGGCGTGAACTGCCACGCCCCGGTGCCGAACCGCTCGGCGATGTCGGTGTCGTCGTTGCTCATGCTCTGCTCCTGACGAGGCGCTGATACTCGGCCCGGTAGAAGCGGGCCGGGTTCGGCAGCACGCTCGTGATCGCCGTCTTCAGCCCCAAGCCGTCCTGGAACGCGACCTTTGGCCGCCGCACCACGGAGTCGGGCAGCAGCCCGGCGTAAGCCCGCTGAAGCACGGCCTTCGGGTGGGCCTTGCCGTCCGCGACCGCGTGCTGCTGCAGGGACAGCGCCAGGTCGACCACGTCCGGGTCACAGAACGGGAGACGGCCCTCGACGCCGTACGCCATGAATGTCTTGTTCACGCGGGGGAAGTTCTTCCGCGCCTGCGCGGCCATCAGGTCACGCCGGTAGATGTGCCAGTCGGTCGTCTTCAGGGCGTGGTAGGCGAACCCGTACGACGCCCACAGCTCGTCGGACCCCTCGCCGGAGTAGGTGACCTTGAAGCCGTCCGCGCGGATCCGCTCGGCGAGCTGCAGGCACGCCCAACCGATCTCGACCTGCGCCTTGTGCGGCATCTCGATCACGGACACCACGCGGGCCAGGTCGTCGGCGGTCGGCGCCGGGATGTCGACCTCGACCAGCTCGATCCCGAGATGCTGGGCAACCTCGCGCGCGCACCGCAGGTCCCGCGATCTGGGGTCCATGCGGGCGGTGTAGGCGACCAGGCCGGGCACGTGCTGGGCGAGCTCGTACGTGATGGCGGCCGAGTCGATCCCGCCGGACAGCAGCGCGCACACTGGCACGTCAGCGACGAGCCGCCGCTGCACGGCCTGCCCGAGCGTGGCCTTCAACCGGGTCGACGCCTGCGCCAGCGTGTAGCCCGCCGGCGTGCACCGCTGAGTGTGGAACCGCTGCCAGGAGGCACGGCCCCCGTGGATCGTCCCCCACTGGCCAGCGGGGACGTCCGCGATCAGGTGCGAAGCCATGGGGCGGCCCACCGCGGCGAACGCGCGTAGCTCCGATGCGGCCATGACGGGCTGCGCCAGGTGCAGGTGTAGCGGGCTCTCACCGTGCCGGTCGCGGGCGACGTGGAGCACGCCGGGGCGCCGCTCGTCGGCCCAGGCCACGGCGAACATGCCGTTGACAAGCGGCAGCGCCCGGTCGGGGCCGAGCGCTGCGAGCGCGGCGGCCAGGACCTCCGTGTCGCCTGTCGTTGTCCACACCCGGCCCGGGTCGCGCTCCTCCACTGCCTGGCGCAGCTCAGCGGCGTTGTAAATTTCGCCGTTGTACGCGATCGTGACCGGCCCGTCCCGGAACGGCTGATCCGACCGGGAGTCGAGGTCCTGCACCGCGAGCCGGGTGTGTCCGAGGTGCACGCCGGCCACGGTTGCCGTCCTGGCCGCGTCCGGGCCGCGGTGCGTGAGTGCAGCCACGGCCGGGGCGATGTTCAGCTTGCCGAGACCGGCGACGACACCGCACATCAGATCCTCCCCGCGTCACGCAGCGGCACGAGCACCTCGTCGCGGACGGTCGCGGCGATCCGCGCCATCATCACCGGCGGGACGGCCCGGCCGATGCGTTCCCACCGCCGGTAGTAGTTGCCGGTGAGCTCGAAGTCGTCCGGGAAGCCGCCCACCCTGCGCAGCTCGGCCAGGGTCGGGTAGCGCGGGTGGTCGGGGTGGGTGATGGCGGAGGTGCCTGCCGTGCCTGCCCTGGCCACGATGGTCGGGCAGGGCTGATCCCAGCTCAGCCGCTTGAGGCTCGTGCGTAGGTTGTGCCCCTGGCCTGGGCGAAGCTCTCGCCAATGCTTCTCGATGGCGTAGCCGCGCAGGGTGAGCGGCTGCCCGGTCTCTGGGTCCGTCTCCAGGTCGTCGAACGCGCCGGGCAGGTCGCCGATCGCGTCGCGCACCGTGTACCGGTACGGCAGCGGCTTCGGGTGGACGGGCTCCATGCCGAGGTCGTCGCGGACGCCGACGAAGATGAGCCGCTGGCGGCGCTGCGGCACGGCGAGCCACTGCGCGTCGAGCAGCTTCGCCCGCACCCGGTAGCCCGGCTTGCGCAGCGCGGCCAGGATCTCCTTGAAGTAGCCCTTTGCGGTGCCCTGCACCAGTCCGGCGACGTTCTCCGCGACGAACGTGCGCGGCTGCAGGTCGCCCAGGAGCCGGGTGAACTCGAAGAACAGGTCGTCGACACGCTGCCGGGTGTCGCTGTACGTCTTGACGACGCCCCAGCCCGCTTCGCGTTTGCCGCTGGTGGAGAACGCGGCGCACGGTGGGGAGCCGTCCATGAGGTCGATCTCTCCCGGCTTGAGGTTGATCCGGTCGAGGATGTCCTTCGCGGTGACCTCGCGGATGTCGCGGGTGTCCAGGTGGGTGTGCGCGCTGGCGTTGGCCCGGTACGTGTCGGCGGCCGCGGGGATGAACTCTGACGCCCACAGCATGCGAAGCCCAGCCATGCGGTAGCCGAGCGACGAGCCGCCGCACCCGGAGAACGTCGAGATCGCGTTGAAGCCGTTCGACGGCACCGCCCGAACTTCTGCCATCGACGGCACCCGGTACGGCGGCTTGATCATCGGGGCTTGCCGCTCCATTCGTACGCGCAGCGCGGGCACTGGTAGTCCGTGCTGATGTCGTCGTCGAACGACTGGAACTCCTCCGGCGATGGGCCATCCGCGACGTCGTCGACCCCGCCGTCGACGCCGTACCGCTCGTCGTCACTCACCCCCGCCGCGACGTGCGCGTCCACCGCGAGAGCTTCCTCGAGGTCGGCCAGCTCGTCTGAGGAGTAGCCCGTGGCCGCAAGCAGAGCCGCGTCCGCCTGCTGAATGTCCAGCAGGGACTGAGCCAGCACGTCCTGGTACCAGCCACCCTTCTCACCAGTCCGGTTGTGAGCGATCAGGTACGCCTCAGCGTCCGCGTCGGACCGGGACGACCAGCCGCGGACGATCGGCGCGAGCCATGTGCCGTCCTTGGCCATCTGCACGCCTTCCGGAGGGCTCGCCCCTTCGGCAGCCATCTTCGTCAGGACCTCTTTGCGGCCGTGGCCGACGACGAGCCGGCCGGTGCGTTCGTCGATTTCCCCGGCGACGACGCAGCCGAACGTCTCGATCGAGGCGCGGATCCCGGCCAGGTCGTGGTCCTTGGCGTTCCTTGTCGCGGACGGGATGTCCGGGAGGGGCATGTACTCGATGTAGCGCTGCGTCACGTGTCGGTCCTCGGTTCGATCATCACCCGGCCCCGGCTCGTTTTCCGCGCCTCCCCCGTGCGGCGCAGGGCCGCGCCGGGGCCCGGTGGTCATGGGGAAGGCCCCGTCCCATCTTGGGGATCGGGGCCTTCCGGCTTGTGCGCGTCTCAGAGCGCTTCAGACAAGATCAGCTCTGGGGGGATCGGGAGCATGCGGAGAGTCGTGAACGTCCGACACGCGTGGACTCAGAGACGCGCACGTGCATACATGCAAGCACTTTAGCATGCGTATTCTACTCTGGCGCGCAGCATATGCACTGTTGTCAAGTCACCGCAACCCGGACACGCCGGAACCGCATCACATCCCGATGCCCGCCGTGGCGTTGTCCGCCCACTGGTCAACGATCCGCAGGTACTCGTGCAGCGCAGCTCGGCGTCAGACGGGCACCGGGGTGTCCTCCGAAACGCCCTCGACCCGCACCCGCCACCGCCCATCCGGTAGGCGATCCGACGCTACCCGCATCCGCTCCGCCCAGTCCGACGTGGGCCAGAGTGTCCCCTCGCTCCACACCACCTGGGTCAGGTTCGCATGGCTCAGGGTCACGACAGTCAGGTTCGCGTCGGTCAGGTTCGCGCCGGTCAACTTCGCGTCGGTCAGGTCCGCGCCGATCAGGCGTACGCCGGTCAGGTTCGCGCGGGTCAGGTTCGCGCCGGTCAGGTTCGCGCGGGTCAGGTTCGCGCCGCTCAGGCTCGCGTCAGACAGGTTCGCGCGGGTCAGGTACGCCCAGGCCAGGTCCGCGTCAGACAGGTTTGCGCCGCTCAGGGTTACGCCGATCAGGTTCGCGCCGCTCAGGGTTACGCCGATCAACTTCGCGCCGCTCAGGTGTACGCCGGCCAGGTTCTTGCCAGTCAGATTCGCGCCGGCCAGGTCCGCGCCGGCCAGGTCCGCGCCGGCCAGGTCCGCGCCGGCCAGGTCCGCGCCGGCCAGGTCCGCGCCGGCCAGGGCTGTGACCCAGGAGTTCCCGAACGCCGGAGTGGTGCGCGTCCAGACTTCCCCCCAGCGACCGATGCGGTCATCCCTGGACCGACGGAAGGCGGGCGAGCTGCGGGCGAAGGCGGCGACGACCCGGCCCGCCAAGGAGTCAGCGCGCAGCATCTCGCCCCTCCCCCATGCCAGTGATCTCCACATCATCTGACGGGCGCTCCCGGCGGGGAAGCGACTCTTGTGAGAGGGTCGGACCGTCGGCACCAGTCGCCGGATCGGGCAGGGGCAAGCCCGCCTCGACGGGGATCTGCTGGCTGAGCTTTTCCAGGATGAGCGGCGCGGCCGTGCCCAGGGCAAACGCAATCAGCGGCGTCACGCAGTCCACCGAGGCGCCCGCAGCGCCCGCCACCCCCGCGCTCAGCGCCGCCCGGACCAGCACCGAGACAAGATAGGGGCCGCCGCCCGGGCCGTACGGATAACGCCACGGCCAGCCACGTCCCACTCGCCGTACGGCCTTGAAGAAGTCCAGCGCCTCGATGGCCAGCCCCCCGCCCAGCCCCCACAGCGCAAGCACCCACACGCTCATGCACTGACCGTAGACCGACCGTGCCAAGCCGCTCACGGTTTCGGAACAACTCGCATCACTTGGCGGTGGTCAAGCCCCTCACATCCCGATGCCCGCCGTGGCGTTGTCCGCCCACTGGTCAACGATCCGCAGGTACTCGTGCAGCGCAGCCGAGTTCGGCGCCCATCCGCCCTGCTCGGCGATCGTCTTGTAGTCGTGCTTCGCTTCACGCGCCGCCGTGGCGAGGCCGGCCCGCATGCTGTGCCCGGTGATGCCCTCCAGGCCCACCGCCTCGGCCGCGGCCGTGATGGCGATCCCGATGCCCTGCCCGGAGATCTTGCCGAGCATCTGGCCGTGCTGGTTGATGCGCACGAACGCCGGCCCGTCCGGGTCAAGGTCCGCAGCCGCCGCCCACGCCAGCCAGGCGCGCTGCGCGCACGTCCACTCGTTCTCACCCTTCTTGATCGCGGGTGATCGGGCGCCGGTCTTGCCGTATCGGCTATGCACCAGCAGGCCCTTCTCCGTCACGACCACGTCGCGCGCGAGGAGGTTCGCCAGCTCTGACCGGCGCGCCGCCATGCCGAACCCCACCGTGAGGATCGCCCGGTCCCGCAATCCCTTCAGCGTGTCCGGCAACGCCTTCGACATCATGCGGAGCTGCATCACAGTCAACGCGGGAGCCTTACCGCGGCCGCGCTGCTCCCCCGCCTCGGCCAGCATGCGGGCGAGCGCGTCGATCGCCTTCTTCGCCTTCTTCGGCCCGTCCGGGTGCACGGCGACCCCGCGTTCGCGCAGGGATACCGCCGCGCCGTACAGGTTCCGCTGGATCGTCGACGGCGCCTTGCCCTCCTTGCCCAGCCAGATCACGAACCCGAGGAACGCGCCCGGCGTGCCGGCCTCCAGCGGGATGCCCACTGCGGCGACGTACCGTTCCCACACCCGCCAGTCGCTCGCGTACGAGCGCAGCGTGTTGTCCGAGCGGGGCTCGAACTCCTCCGCCGCCTGGTCGAGCTCGGCGAGCCGGGCCCACAACGCGGCGTCCTCAGCGGACACCAGTTCGCCGCCGCTGTGGAGCTCCAGCTCGCCGGCCGCTGCTCCGCTCTCCGAGGCGGGCCCTAAGGTATCGGGAGTCAAGTTGCGAGCCCTTTCGCTTGCATGTTTATGGGTTGGTTGACGCCCAGCGTGGGTGCATCGGGCGGCGTTCGAGCGCCGCGATCATGGCTTGATCAAGCGCTCTTGAAGATCAATTATAACTCACGATAAGTGACATTATCGTGAGTTATGGGACTTGATCACGAAGTTACGGAGAGGTCTTTTCGACCCACCGGCAAGAGCCCGCGCCTTCGCGAACGCGTCACTTCTCCTCTGGATGGCGCCCGTAGAAGTACGCCGGTCCAACCCAACTACGTTGGTTCGAGGCAAGCACCGCCGCCTCTCGGAACGCCTCTTCCGCGGGCGACCGCACCACCGGCTTCTCTCCGGACCGATCCACCACGACATCAGGGCTCGTGCCCGTCCCCAAGTTCGCCAAGTGCCAGCCGAGTTGAGCGGCGCTTCGCACCAGCTCATCCACCTCGGCAGCGTCCAACGGCTCCGCCTTGGCCAGCCCCTGTTCCACGTCCTCCCGGGCCTGCTCCACCTCGGCGAGCTCTACCGCGATCCCCGCAGCCTCGACACGCTTCGTCCGCCCCAACGCCGCAGCCAATGGACGGCGCAACACCCACACCGCCACCACCACAGCCACAGGCCAGACGAGAGAGCCCACCAGAGACGCCACAAGCTGGAAACCCGACATGACAGAAAATCGCAGGCCAGCAACAGGTCGTTACCGGCCGGCGTGAACCACGCAGCCACTCCTCGGCGTCCCTCAACCGCCGCCTCCATCCGATCGGCGTCCAACGACCACAACGAACTTGCGACCGGATCCCCCGACAAACTAGTCATGCAGCCGCCGCCCCTACGATCGAATAGCGCTATGGACTTCGAAGTGACCTCACCCCCCCTGCTAATCGCAAGTCTCGTAGTCGCACTTTTCTCCGTAAGCGCATTGGTCATCCAAGGGCGGGCCGAGAGGCGACGCCTTGCCGCGGCCGGAGAAGATCCCGCCGATGGGCTTCGTCAACGCGCCGACCAGGCCACCGTCGCACTCGGCGAAGCAGTCGCACTCATGAACGAGCTGCAGAGGGAGGTCGGCACCCGGAAAGCCCAGCTCCTCGAAGCTGTCGCAGAGGCCGACAAAGTCGCCAAGTTCCTCGACGTCAACGAGGAGGCGCGCGACTTCCTCCGCGGAGTCACAACGCAGAACACGAAAAGCGCCATCCGCGCCCAACAGCGCGAACAGTGGAAGTTCGTCCTCATCGGCGCAGGGATCTCCATCCCCATCGGCATCATCATCAACCTGCTGTTCTGACGCCCGGCAACCGCGGCCCAGGCCGGCCCCGACGACCACGCATCACCCGCTCAACCTCCAACAACTCCCGCAGCTCCACCAAACCCCCCGCCTCCCCCCGCCGACGCGCACGAGGAAGGCCCGACACCCCATCCACCACCAGACACCGCAACCGGCCAGCCGACACCCACCGACCAACCGTCGACCGATCCACACCAGCACGAACCGCAGCCACCTCGAAAGACACCCACACACCAACAAACATGCACCACACACCAGACAGACCAAGACCAGCGACCAGCACGAAACACCGACGTCGACCGCACCCAGCCCCCACCGGCCCCCAGGGGGTGGGGGGCGCGCGTGTCCTGGCAGCGCGAAAGCCCCGCACGCTGGGCTGCGTGCGGGGCTCAGAGACGCGTAGCGCTACAGGTTGCGGGTCAACTGCTCGCGCAGCTTCTCCAGCTCACGACGGATTGTCGCGTCGCTCTCAGCGATGATGGCGCGCAGTCGCTTGACCTCGCGACGCGCGATCATGGCGTACGGAGAGTTGGGTTCCGCGTGGCTGATCTGGCGTGCCCTGCTGACGTCTTCCAACGCCAGAGCGGCGCTGAACGCGTCGGCGAGAGGCGCGGCGATCGGCTCATGCCAGAAGACCAGCGCGTTCTCCATCGCGAACCGGTGCATCACGTCGAACGTCACGGCGACGCGCTTGGGGTTCGCGGTCGTGGCGACCAGGCAAGCCACCTCGATGTTCAGGTTCGCCGCCAGCAGGATGTACAGCTCGGCAGCCTCGGTGATGAGTTCATCGGTGGGGGTCGTGTTGCGGAACATGGTGAGCCTTTCCGGCTTGGGTTGGTTGGGAGGGAAACCGGGGCGCGCGGGTACGCGCCCCGGTGTTGTTGCTAGCTCTACTGCTGGCCCTGCTGGGACTCGAAGACCGCCAGCATGGCTTCCTGTGCGGTCACGTCCACCCCGTTCTTACGGGCGACCTCTATGGCTGCCTTGAGGTCCGCGATGGTCTTCTCCAGAAGCTCACCGGCGGCCTTCTTCTCCGCTTCCTTGCGGGCCTGCTCACGCTGGGCGGCAATCCGCTCCATCGCGTCGGGCATGACTGCCTTGATCCACTTAGTCAGGTCCGAGACGCTGACACCGGCAGGCTGGGCCAACGGGTGGTCCAGGTCGATCTCCAGCATGACCACGCCATGAAAGCGACGTGAGGTGAAGCGCTTCGCCTGCTTAGCCGTCCCCTGCGTGTAGACGTACGCGGACGGGTAGTCCTCGACGTCGGGGACGGGGATCAGGTCTTCACCGACGGTCGCGTCGCCCGCCAGAAGTCCGTCAGCGTGTAGGCTGACCAGGGTCGCGATGCTCGGACGCATCCCCCCGACGAAGGACCAGAAGCTGGCCGTTCCGCGAGCGCTGCCCCCCTTGGGAGTCTCGGCGCGGGTAAGCCACGCGTAGACGGGCAGGAGCATCAAAGCCTGACCCTCGGTGAGCTGGATCTCCGGAGCGTTGGTGCTGGTCGTGTTCTCAGACATGGGTCAGTCCTTTTCGGGTTGGTTGGTCTCGCGCTTGCGGTTCTGCTTGCGTGAACGACGGTAGAGCCACACCGCTGTGCCAGCAGCGCCCACGGCGACGACACCGAGGGCACTGAGGGCGATGCCCATGGGTCCGTCCATGGCCGCCGGGGCAGCGGTCAGGGTGACGGTGGGCACCGAGGGTGCGGGGACGCATGCGACGTTGGGTACCGGTGGGGTTGCGCATGCGATGACCGGCGCCGCCGCCCCGCCCATCGTGGGCACGGGCGGCACGAGGCTGCTTCCTGGCTGCACTGGCAGCGTGGGGAGCGGGGCCGTTGTGACGAACACCGTGGACGGCGAGGGTGTGACTGTGGTCACGATTGGCGCGGGCGTGACGGTCCGGACCGAAGTGGACGGTTCGGGTGTCACGGTCTTGACCGACACTGACGGTTCCGGGGTGACCGTCCGCACCGACGCCGCCGGGGTGGCGGTGACGGTGGCTCCCGGGGCTGTCACCGTGGTTGTCACGGTTGTGGTCGCGGTCACGGTTTCCGGCGGTTCCGGCGTCACCGTTGGCGGCCCCTCTGGCGAGAGGGTGAACCCCCATGCCAGGGATGGCGTGAGTAGGGATGCGCACGTGATGGCGGCGGCGACTGCTCCCACCGCTCCCCCGTGCGCTCTCGTTAACTTCATGACTCCATCTTAGGGATCATTCTGTTTTCGTGACAACCATTTGCCGGTGCCGAATCTCAGAAGTTTCCGCAGGTCCGACGTTGTGGCCTGGCCAACCGCCCTTTTCTCTCTTGTCTTGCCCTCGGCCCTGTTGCCCTTTTCTCTTGTGTGGCGCTAGATGGCCCGTAGAGCGTCTTTGGCCATGCTCCCCGTCTCTCACGACTCAACCACAAGTGCTAGCGCTTCAGCTTGCGTCTGAGCGCGTTCTAGGAGGGTCCTGGTCGCGTTCTCGCGTGGTCGTCTCGTCGTGGCTGGAAACCATCATCGACGAGGAGGGGAGCCGGGGGCAGGTTCGGAGCTGCAGGTCTCGCAGCGGTCTCGTCCTTCGGTGTGGGTCCAGCCTTGTGCGGCCGCGGCTGCGCGTGCGGTGTCGAGGTTGGTGGCGGTGGTGGCGAGGCCGGCGGGGCAGGTGCTGGTGTCACACCAGACGACGCTCTGGCCGCTGGGGTGGGAGGTGATCACGTGTCACTGCCGTGGCGTCGGTCGATGATGCGCGTTGCGTGGGCGCGGTGGGCGGCGTACTGCTCGGGGGTGAGTTTGGGCTGCTGGGATCGGATGGTGAGGACGGCGTCGCGGACGCGCAGCCGGTCGCTGGGATCGTCTCTTGCGGCGAGGAACGCCTCGAGGACGAGGCGGGGACTCCAGGGGCAGCTGACGAGTTCGCGGAGGACTTGGTCGAGGTTCCAGTCTTCGCGCATCTCGGTGAGGAGTGCGGCGAGGGGGCCGTAGGCGTGGCGGAGGGTGGGCTTGTCGTCGTGTCGGGTGCGGGTCATGGGAGGTCCTTCCTGCTGGCGTGAGTGCTTGCGTGAGCGCTGGGTGTTCTGGGCGCGGATCTTGGTCTCTTCCTCCTTAGCCACGTACGGGGGGATCCATAGAAGGACATAGTGAAGGGAAAGCTAGTAGGGATAGGGGCCCCCGCCAGAGCGTGACCTAACTCCGGGTTTGGTTACGGTCTGGACGTGACCTACGGGTCACACTGGGACCGTAACCTAACTCCCCCCGATTCCATGATCATTTAAGGGTTATCCACAGGCTTCACGACCGAGTTTGGCCACGGTCTGAGCGTGACCTATCTTTCGGCGACGGAGGCAGCTCGACCGACGCCGGCAACGGCGGCAGGTGGTAGTCGACCGCGTGCCCCCGCCGCGCGAACACCGGCCGCCCGAGGGAGTCCGTGTCGATCTGCACCCGAACCTCGATCCCCCGAGCCGCGAGCCGCTGCAACGCCTCGCTGAGCCCGCGTTTCCCGAGACCGGTCCGGATCTGCAACGTTTCCGTCAACGTGATCTTGGTGCCGTCGTCTCTGCGGTCCCCGCCGTGCCACAGCATGCGGCGCGACGTCTTGTTCGACCGCTCCGCAACGATCATCAGCACCAACCGGTCCGAAGCTGGCATCCCCTGCGCGGCAGGCGTCCCCAGCCACGCAGCCACCTCCCCGACCAGGCTTTCGGCCACCACTCCCCCTGTCGCGCATCATCGTCCTTGAGGGAAGGGCGGTCATATCAGGTCACACCGGTCGTCGTCGGTCTCAACACCGTAGCGCGCGCCTCGAGGGCGGCTCTCCTCATCTGCCACGTGATCTCCTCCAAATCGGTCATCGACCCGGGCGCGGAGCCCTGCCAGTCAGGTCGTACGTCTTCCGCTTGCTCGGGTCCGACAGGGTGTCGTACGCCTGCGTCACCCGCTTGAACTCCTCGGCCGCGTCGGCGCTGGGGTTGACGTCCGGGTGCAGCTGCCTGGCCAGCCGCCGGTACGCCCTCTTGATGTCGTCATGGCCCGCGTCCCGGTCGACGCCGAGCACCGTGTAAAACGTCTCGCCCGCCGCCGGCCTTGGCTTCGGTGGGCGCGGCGGCGGCAGCCTTCTTCGCGCTGGTTTGCACGTCGCGACGTGCGGCATCATCAGCCGCTCCCACGGCGCCAGCGGATGCTCCTTGGTGACGCGACGCGACCGGAGGATCCCGGTCACGTCGCGCCACACCGCGGTGTTGCCGTCCGGGTCCGGGGCGAGGTTGACGGGGAATGGCGCGCCAGCCTCGGTCTTCGTCATCCGGACCATCTGGCCGCACGACGGCTTGACGCCAAACCCCTTGCAGCGGCGGATGTCAGCCTTGGAGAACACGGCGCTCCCCCGACTCGGTCACCTCGGCCAAGGCCTCAAGAGGGCAGGTCAGCTCACCTGACGCGTAGCAGTGCGGGCACAGCAGGTCCCCGTCGGCTGCGCGCTGGACGTGGAACTGACACACGGAGATGTGGCCCACGTGCTCGTGGACGCACCCCATGAGCAGCACGATCACGGCCGCCCGGGTGCAACGCTCGTCCAGCGACATGTCGACGATGACGCACGTCTGGTCGAGGGAGTCGCCGTTCACTGGAGCGTCTCCAGGTCGTCGAGCACCGAGTCCAGCAGGTTCTCGATCCAGCCCATCTTCACGGCGTCTCGCCTCCGATCCGGGCGAGCAGCCGCTCGACGGCGGTCAGGTCCTCGGCGGTGAAGAAGCCATCGGCGGGGCAGCGCGCGAGCTGTATAACCCTGCGCAGGTCGGCGGCCGACACCGAGACCAGGGTGTCGGCGGCGCCAGGCGCTTTCTCGACCACGGTGATGTTCTCGATGATCAGCAGCACGACGGGCTTGGCCTCGGCCTGCTCCAAGACGGGCCGGTCGTTCTCGTCGTAGACGATCGCGCCGTCCTCGTCTTTCTTCAGCTCCATGTGGCGGTAATCATCGCGGGAGCAGCGGCCGGTGGGTTGCACCTTGACCCTGGTGACGCGCTCCAGGCCCTGGTGCTTGGGGTTGTCCGGGTTGAACCGGGTCCATCGGTACGTGTTCGGGTCGGAGACGACCTCGTAGATGTCGAGGACTTCCCCCTCCTGGACCTCGATGGCCCCGCCGGACCCGCGCGGGTAGACGATCAACGTGCCAACCGTGTACGGATTGTTGAACGACTTTGAAGATGCCGATGTAGTGGGCGGAGTACGGCATCCTGTCTGCCGACAAGATCGGATGCATGCTCCGGGGAGCCGGGGAGTTCGTCGGCGGCGGCACCTTGCCGACGGAGGGC